>JALOOE010000562.1 GCA_025454565.1 Anaerolineae bacterium | reverse complement strand
GCGCTCACATCCCATCCGGTTGTGCCCAGGTACGTCACATAATCATAGTGGATGCGCCCCGCGTCCACGCGGACGGGCCGGCCCAGCGGCCGCTCGCCGACCAGCGAGATCGTCGCGCCCGCTGCGACGACGTCCGGGAGCGCATTCAGTCGCTCAGGTTCGGGATCGAGCACGATCACATCATCGAAGCCGCCCGGCGCTTCCGCCTGCATCAGCGCGGCATAGTCCGCCGGCGCGATGTCATTGCGGATCTCGGCTTCGGGCCAGGCGACCTGGCAGCAAAGCGCGTCCGGCACATTTGTGGCGACGATCTTGCTGGGCAGGCCATTGGCGAACGTCTGGCCGATCTGATAGGGCGCGTGCTCCAGGCCGGGCCGGCCGAGCAGCCAAAGGATGCCGCCGTGTTTGATGTGCAGCCGGCGCCGCGGCACATAGGCCGCCTCGACGCACGACCACGGTTCGGTCAGTGCAACCTCGGCGTAGCCCAGGCCCGCGGGCACATCCAGGGCGTAGCAGCCCTCGTCGCCGTCAAGGATCGCCGGGCCGAGCAGACTGTACTGCGCCAGGCCGCCGGCAAAGACGTAGCCGACCGCCAGGTTCAGCCCACGGTAATAGACATCGGCCTGCAGGCTCAGCCGTTGGCCCGGCGCGAAACGGTTGCGCCACGCCTCGCCTACTGCTACCACCGTCACAGTCACCTCGTGGCCCTGCACGACCGGATCGACGGCCAGATCGCGATTGTAGAGCCGCGGGTGGCTGCCGCCCTGCCGGATGATCTTCACATCTGAATAGCAGAGCCCCACGGCGTCTGAGCGGACAAGGATTTGATCGGCGGCGGGTCGGGGCGCGGGCCAGCGCACGGGCCGTCTGTCCCGCCCGAAATTCTCCAGGCCGACGCCGTAGAGGGGCCAAACGAGCATCGATTCGGGGCGCAATGGTCTTCCTCCAGAAAGCTGACTCGTGCAAATCATACTCGGCATCACCGGTTTCGCCAAGTAGACGACGAATCTGCTTTGACCGGGATGCGCTTATCTGCTAAGATCGTCCTACATCCTTTGTGAGTGGAGACTCCCCATGAAACGTTCCGCGATCAATACTATCATGCGCGACGCTGATGCCTTCATCCGCTCGCACGGCTTTCTCCTGCCGCCATTTGCCTATTGGACGCCGGAAGTGTGGGCCGGCAAAGGCGATGAGGTGCGCGAGATCGTCGAGTGCGGGATGGGCTGGGACATCACAGATTTCGGCAGCGGCGACTACGAAAAGATCGGGCTGTTCCTTTTCACGATCCGCAACGGCCGGCAAGCGGACTTGAAACGGATGCGCGGCAAGCTCTATGCCGAGAAGCTCCTGATCACTGATGTGGGGCAGGTCACGCCCATGCATTTCCACTGGAACAAGAGCGAGGATATCATCAACCGCGGGGGCGGCGATCTGGTCATCCAGCTCTACAATTCGACCTCAGACGAGCGCCTGGCTGATACCGCCGTGACTGTCAGTGTGGATGGTGTGCGACGCACGCTGCCGGCCGGCAGTAAGGTTGTGCTGACCCCCGGCGAGAGCATCACGCTGGTGGATCATCTGTATCACGCGTTCTGGGGTGAAGGCAGGCGCGTCCTGGTGGGCGAAGTGTCGGTGGTCAACGACGATACGGTTGACAATCGCTTTCTGGCTGGTGTCGGTCGCTTTCCGGCCATCGAAGAAGATGAGCCGCCGCTTTATCTGCTGACGCAAGATTACGCGCGATACTACTCGCTTGCACGTTGACACGTCAGCACGTTCCAACGTGCGAACGTTCCAACCTCTGAAAGGGCGCATTATGACCGTCATCGTCGCCGGGCACATCTGCCTGGACATCATCCCACAACTGACCGGCATGAGCCGCGAGGCCTTCGAGCGGTCGTTCACGCCCGGCCATCTGGTCGAGTGCGGCCCGACCGCGCTCTCCACCGGCGGCGCGGTGTCGAACGTCGGGCTGGCGCTGCACCGCCTGGGCATCCCCACGCGGCTGATGGGTAAGATCGGCCCCGACCTGTTCGGGCAGGCTGTGCGCCAGATCGTCGAGACGCGCGGCGCCGGGCTCGCCGACGGCATGATCGTCGATCCCTCGGCCGCGACCTCGTATTCGGTCTGCATCAATCCGCCGGAAGTGGACCGCATCTTCCTCCACTATCCTGGTCCCAATGACACCTTC
The DNA here is from genome assembly GCA_025454565.1 of Anaerolineae bacterium. Lineage (GTDB taxonomy): Bacteria > Chloroflexota > Anaerolineae > CG2-30-64-16 > CG2-30-64-16 > JALOOE01. The sequence goes on along the minus strand of JALOOE010000562.1, from coordinate 769 downwards.
TCGGCCGCGGATGTGCGTTACGATCTGACCGAGGCGGCGCAGCTTTTTCACTTCGGCTATCCGCCGATCATGCGGCGGATGCACGAGAATGACGGGGCAGAGTTGATCACCATCCTGCGCCGCGTGCGCGCCGACGGCGTCACCACCTCGCTCGACATGACCTTCCCCGATCCCTCCGCGCCGGCCGGTCGCGCCGATTGGGTGAAGATCCTCAGCGCTGCGCTGCCCCATGTCGATCTCTTCCTGCCAAGCATCGAGGAGATCCTGTTCATGCTGCGGCGAGCGACGTACGAGGAGTTGCGCGCCCGTTTCGGCGGGGATCTGCTCCAAGGGATCACACCGGAGCTGCTGACCGCCCTGGGGGACGAGCTGCTGGCGATGGGCGTCAAGATCGCGGGGTTGAAGCTCGGCGACCGCGGCTTCTATCTGCGCACGGCCGATCGCGCGGCGATTGCCGGCATGGGCCGCGCCGCGCCGGCCGATCCGGTCGCCTGGGCCGATCAGGAGCTGTGGGCGCCCTGCTTCCGGGTCGAGGTCGTCGGCACTACCGGCGCGGGCGATGCGGCGATAGCTGGCTTCATCGCCGGGCTGCTGCGTGGCCTGCCGCCGGCCGCGGCACTCACTGCCGCGGTTGCGGCCGGCGCATGCAACGTGGAGGCCGCCGACGCGTTGAGCGGCATCCGGCCGTGGGACGAGACGCTGGGCCGGATCGCGGCGGGCTGGCCGCGCCACGCGCTCACGATTGGCGCTCCCGGCTGGCGGTTCGACG
>JALOOE010000561.1 GCA_025454565.1 Anaerolineae bacterium | reverse complement strand
CCTGGCACGGCAACTTCGTCAGCGAAAAATCGTTCTAACATGGCTGCCGCTGCCGCGGCGAGTGGTCGGTGACGTCTCCACGAGATGCCGCCGGCCTTCTCTTGTGTGGTATACTGGCCGCGGAGTCGAACACCGCGAAGCGGGGCGAAGCAAAGGCGATGGCGAAAACGATTTTGGTCGTGGACGATGAGAGGAAGATCGTCACGGTGCTCAAGGGCTACCTGGAGCAGGCCGGCTTTCGCGTGGCCACGGCCGGCGATGGACAGCTGGCGCTGACCACCTTCCGGCATGCCAGGCCCGACCTGGTGATCCTCGACCTGATGCTGCCGGGCATTGACGGGCTGGACGTCTGCCGCATCCTCCGCCGCGAGTCCAAGGTTCCCATCATCATGCTCACTGCGCGCGTTGAAGAAGCCGACCGACTGATCGGCCTGGAGCTTGGCGCCGACGACTATGTGGTTAAGCCGTTCAGCCCGCGCGAAGTGGTCCTGCGCGTGCGCGCCATCCTACGCCGGGTCGAAGGCGAGGTCGCGACATCAGAGGTATTGGAGGCCGGCGGCATCACCCTGGACCTCGCCGCCCATGAGGCAACGGTGGCCGGCCGGACCGTGGAACTGACACCGACGGAGTTCGAGCTGCTGGCCGTGCTCGTGCGCTCGCCGGGGCGCACCTTCAGCCGGGCGCAATTGCTCCAACAGATCCAGGATAGCCCCCTGGAAGGCTTCGACCGCACGATAGACGTGCATATCCGCAACATCCGGGCCAAGATTGAGCCGGACCCCAAGAACCCGCGCTACATCCTCACGATCTACGGCGTGGGTTACAAGTTAGTAGAGGCTGCCGATGCCGCGTAGCCTCTTGTTCAGGCTGGTGGGCGCGTTTAGCCTGGTGATCCTCGCGGGGGCGCTTATCGTCGCCGTGCTGGTCAATCGAGCCACGGCCGGGCAGTTCCGGCTTTATGCCGATCGCAACGGACAGTTGTGGGCTGCCCAGTTGGCGCCCCAACTGGCCGACTATTACGCGCAGCAGGGCAGTTGGCAGGGTGTAGAAGCCGTGTTGCGGGGTTCAGGCGCGATGACGACTGGACCGGGCATGGGCATGATGGGTTCCGGTGGCATGATGGGTTCCGGAGCCACAGCCGCGTCGGACATGTGGGCCATGATGGGCCTGCGCGTCGTCGTGACGGACGCCCGCGGCCAGGTGATCGGCGATTCGGCGGATCTTCTGACCGGCCACACACTGGCCGCCGCGCAGCTTGCTGCCGGCGTCCCTATCCGGGTCAACGGACAGACGGTAGGCACGGTGATCGGCGCTTCGTTAGCTGAACCGATTGCGGCGTCGCCGGCCGGCGCGTTCCTCAAGGAAGTCAATCGCTCGATTCTGCTGGCGGTCCTGGCGGCGAGTGTCGTGGCTCTGGCGCTCGGTGCGCTGTTCTTCTTTCAACTGACCGCTCCCATCCGTCGACTGACCGCGGCGGCCCACGCGATCGCGGCCGGCGATTTGAGCCAACGCGTAACCGTGCGTTCGGGGGATGAGCTTGGGGAACTGGCTGACGCGTTCAACACAATGGCTGCTAGCCTGGCTGCATCAGAAGAGCAACGCCGCCAGATGGTGGCCGATGTTGCGCACGAGCTGCGCACCCCACTCAGCGTGATGCAGGCCAACCTGGAAGCGATGCAAGATGGCATCCTGCCGACTGACGCTGAACAGCTTGCTTCGCTGCACGAGGAGACGCTGCTGCTCAGCCGCTTGGTGGCCGATCTGCGGCTGCTTTCGTTGGCGGAGGCCGGTCAGCTCAAACTGGACCTAACCGAGAGCGACCTGGGGGATCTGGTGAGCCGGGCAGCCGAGCGCCTGCGTCCCGCGACCGTCGCTAAGGCGGTAGACCTCGTCACCGAGATCACGCCGGACTCACCCCGCGTGCCGGTGGATAGCGACCGATTCACTCAAGTGATCGGCAACCTGGTGGACAATGCTCTGCGCCACACACCGCAGGGCGGCCAGATCGTGTTGGCAGTGGGCTGGGGTGGCGAGCCGGGCAAGACTCGCACGCCAACCGTCACCGTGACCGATACTGGCAGTGGGATTGCCCCCGATGATCTGCCTCACGTGTTCGATCGCTTCTATCGCGGGGATAAGTCGCGGGCGCGCGCTAGCGGCGGCTCCGGGCTCGGGTTGGCGATTGTCAAGCAGCTCATGGAGGCGCAGCACGGCAAGGTGTGGGCTGAAAGCCCGATCTTCCACGCATCCGATGACCGCGGCTTTGGCACGCGGATCGTCATGGCCTTTTGAGGGCCTGATGTCCGCTCGAATTCAATCCGCACACACCGTAAGACTGCGATGCTGAGTCACCGCCGCGTTAGTTCGCCGGCAGCAGTACTGTGCATGTAGTCGGCGTTCAGAGTCTGTATGGTTTGGTCCAGACTAGCGCGTTAGCTTCGCCAGCGCCGCCAGATCCTCGGCATTGCTTATCAGGATGGCGTTCTCCGCGGCGAAGGTCAGAGCATCAGGAGTGAAACCAGCCTGTGAGACGCACCACGGACGCGCCTGGAGATCGGCCGCTGCGATCAGGAGCTGTTCCAACTCACTGCGGCCGACCCGCTTCTGTCGCCACTTGACTTCGACCGCCCATCGTTCGCCGTTCTCTGCGAGCGCGTCAATCTCGGTCTGGCCATCCGGCGAGCGGTACGGCTCGATACGCGTGAAGGCCGGCACGGGGATCGGGTCAGTCTGCCCCAGGTAGGCACCGGGTACGGTTCGTCCAGACAGCTTGCGCAGCAACTCTCGCACCTCGCTCTCCTGGCGCGGGAAGCCGTCGATTGCAACACCCTTCGTGGTCTGCGCCACCCAATAGCGGAACACCGGATCGGCGTAGAAATAGCGCCCTTGACGCTCCACTAACAGATCCACCTCCATCAAGCGCCTGAGGTAGTCGCGTGCAGCCGACGCCTGGCGCCGCACGCGGCTGGCGACCTCCGAGAGCGCCAGGCCATCTTCGATCGCCAGGATCTGGAGCAGCGCCTTGAGCACGCCATAGCCGCGCGCCTTCTGAAGCGAGATGTCGTACAGGTAGCGGCAGTAGCCATAGATCTGGCCCCGATTTTCCAGCGCTTCCAACACGAACGCCTGACTGACCAACTCGGGCGAAACCGCTTCGGTCGCGCCTGCGGCCAACTCGCGCACGCGTTCAGCCAGCGCAGTGACATAGAAGGGGTGACCGAAGGTGTAGGTGTGAATCGCCGCCTGCGCCGCGGGCGACAGCCGGCCGACCAGCTTCTCGGTGAGCGCCTGTGTATCTTCCGGCGTGAAGGGGTGCAGCTCCAGCGCACGAAACTGGAGGAACAGGGGTGACTGGTGATCCTGCACGATGTGCTCGGTCGCGCTGACGGCTGAACCGGTAATGACATAAGCAACCCGGGTTTGGCGCTGCAGCGCCGCGCGGAAGTGCTTGAGCGGATCCCCGACACCGGGAAAACTGCCCAGTGTGAGCAACTCGGGGAACTCATCCAGGAAATACATGAGCGGCCGACCAAGCGCTTCAGCCAGGCGTTCGGGGAAGTCGAAAGCGATGTTGAGTAGAGTAGTATAGTCAACCTTTTGCTTGCCCATCTCGTTGATGAGCGCGGCTGCGGTGCGCGTAACCACCGACAGACTCCCCGCATTGGTCTGCATCAGGTCGGTGGCACTAAGGTAGGGATCGGCTGGACCCTCCCCATGATCGACCGCCCAGAAGCAGGAGAGCCCAACATAGCGCTGCGTAAAGAGCTCCGGTGAACTGGCGAGGTCCTGCAGGTCGAGGTAGACGGGGATCACCTTGCCGCTCGCGTGCAGTCGGCGCATCTGTTCCTGGCAGACCAGCGTCTTCCCGATACGACGCAGGCCGAAAAGCGCCACGTGGCGCGGCCGGCCCACCAGCAGGTCATCGGCGACCAGCGCCAGGGTGCTCAGCTCGCTGACGCGATTAGTGAAGTAGGGGGGTGTGGTATAGATGCCGGTCATCGGATAACCTCCAACTTAAGCCAAATGGCTTATAAGCCATTTGGCTTAAGTATGCCACAAACCGTAGAGTAGCGTCAAATCGGCGCGCTGGCGACGCGCCCGGCTTCCAAGTGAGTTGCCAATCATGAGCTGCGGGGGCGCTGGGTTTTGGTTGGCGATGCCGCTATCTCGTCGCTTGAGTCATGCTGCGGCCGGCCGCGCACCAAATCTGCGACAGCACGGCCTGTGCCTGTCGTATGCCTTCGAGCATCGGCACTCGCCGAGAGGCATCGTGGGACTCCGTGAATCCACTAATCGCGAGCCAGTGGCCCCACTTCTGACCTCTTGGTTTCGCTCTGTTGATCTGCGAGTAAGTGCAACGTGTCGAGGAAGAGGAACGCCCGCAGTGAGTTTTCCTCGCTGGCGTAGTCCACATCAACACCGTGAAGGATGGCGTGCCGGTTGAGGATCTCAGACGGTGGCCGGTTCCAGTCACGCAAAGCCTTCTCGCGAAAAGGCCCC
>JALOOE010000032.1 GCA_025454565.1 Anaerolineae bacterium | reverse complement strand
AAATCACACTTTCGCGCTCGATGTCCTGATGGAAGTTGATCTCGGCTCGCCCATCGGGCAACTGCGCGGCCTGCCCGTGAGCCTGGGCGCGCGCGCGTCGCAGGCGTTTCTGGTTGCCTATTGCGCCGACTTTGACGATGATCCGTACATCGAGATGTTTTTCTTCCCGACCGACACGCTCAAGCTGGCGCTGATCACCGAACGCGGGGAGATCATTTGGCGGCGCGATCTAGGGCGGGCGGTCGTGCCGGGCGTCTGGTTTTGCCCTATCTTCGCCTTCGATCTCGATGGCGATGGCGTGGATGAGATTTGGTACGTCAACAATGTCACCCCCCAGCATCCGCTTGGCCTCAGCGGCTATCGGCTCGAACGGCTCGATGCGCAGACCGGGGCGACGACGGGGCAGTGGTCATGGCCGAATTTGGGCGACACACAGACGCTCAGCTTCACCTTCCGGCACTTCATCCTGGGTGGTCACGTCCGCGGTGAGCCAGTGCTGATCACCGGGTGCGGCACCTACGGTGATATCCTTTTGCGCGGCTGGCGCGCCGATATGAGCCTGCGGTGGGAGAACCAACTCAAGCGGCTGGGTATCCCCGGCATCGGCGCGGCGGGCAGCCACATGTGCGCTATTGCCGATTTTGATCAGGATGGTACGCAGGAGGTGCTGTGGGGCGAGCGGTGCATCGAGTTGGACACCGGTCGCGAGCTCTTCTGCGCCGACCGGACATCGTATCGCGGGCACTCCGACATCGTTCAGCCCGTGCTGGATCGCGCCGCCGGACGTTGGTGTATCTACACCTGCCGCGAGAGCGATCCGGCCGCCGCGCCACGCGTTGCGTTATTCGACGCCCAAGGCGAACGCATCTGGGGTCGGGTAGAACATGGGCACATGGATATGGGCTGGGTAGCGCAGTTCGAGCGGCCCATAGCGATGGCGATCCGCATCGGCGCCAAGACGTGTGGGCCGGATGGCCGCTTCCATTTCGATCGCGACGAGTTTACCTTCGACGCCTTGACCGGTGAGCCAGAGCCTCTGCCGTTCAGCGTTTATGGCACGCTGCCGGTGGATCTGGATGGCGACGGCCATCATGAGTTGGTGCGCGGGATTCCAGGGTTGGATGGCGCGGTGCTCGACCGCAAGGGCCACGTCGTAGGCTCGGTGGGTGGGCCGGTGGCGATGCTCTCCAAGTTCGTGGATCACGCTGGCGAGCAGTTGTTGGCGTATTATCCCGATGGCACGGTGCGCGTCTGGGCCGACCGCAATGCTAAGGACAGCGCCGCTGCTCAAGCGCGTTACGACCATCCGCTTTATCGCGCCAACCAGCGACTGACAGGGGTAGGCTACAATCTGGTCAACCTTGGCGGCATGTGACCCCGGCATATCCGGCGCGCAACCTGCTGCCGCTCGAAACTACGACGTTCACAATAGGAGGTCGCACTATGCTCAGTTACGACATCAACGTCCTGCCCTTCTCGCTGCCTGGCTCCTATCTGACGATCGGGCAGAACCGCGGCCAGAGCCATCGCCTCGTCTACCGCACGTGCAGCATGAAGGCGGTCTCGTACCGGAACTCGCCGCACTGGGCGCGCGATTTCTTCGAGATCGCACTGCTGCGTGACGGCGTCGAAATACCCTATACGTTCTCCGCGCAACCGCACCGGCTCGACCTACAGGCTGAGGGCGGCTCGGCAACCTTCGTCTTTGCCGATACTGACACCCTCTGTTTCAGGACGCAAGGCGTTTCGCTGCGCCTGGTGCCCTGCAAGCCACTTTCCGTATTCTACTCGCCCGCGCCGAACACGGCCTGCCTGGTGGATGGCATCGCGCGCGGCCATCACCAACTCCGAGCCGAAGATGGGACGGAGTTGCGCGTGACGCAACCTTCCGAGGCTGCGATCAGCGCGTCGCATCGCACGGGCTTGCCGTATCAGGCCGACTTCGTCGGCGCGGGCGGCGCGTTCCGCTTCAGCCCCTACGAAGGCCGATTCCGGGACGCGCTGCCGACTTTCGACGCGTTACTTGGGGCGCGTGAACAAGCCTGGCAGGCGTGGCTGGCGCAGTTGCCGGCCGTGCCGGAACGCTATCGCGCGGCTGCTGAGCAGGCCTGGTACATGCTATGGAGCGCTGAGGTCGCCCCCTCTGGTCCGATCACGCGCCCGGCGATCTTGCAGTCCAAGTATTGGATGAACTCGATCTGGTCGTGGGACAACTGCTTCAGCGCGCTGGCGGTCGCCCGCGCCAACCCACAACTGGCTTGGGATCAACTCCTGCTGTTTTTCGAGCACCTCGATCCGCACGGCATCGCGCCGGATCAGATCAACGACCTGTACCAGCACTACAGCTTCACCAAGCCGCCGATCCAAGGCTGGACGATCGTTAAGCTGGTTGCGCAGTTGGGCCTGACGCAATCGCTGCCGTACCTGAGCCAGTTGTATGAGCCGATGTGCCGCCTGACCGATTGGTGGTACACGATGCGCGATTTCGACGGCGACGGCGTCTGCCAGTATCATCACGGCAACGATTCGGGCTGGGACAACGCCACTGCGTTCGACCAGGGCTACCCCACCGAGGCTGCCGACCTCTCGGCGCATCTCGTGCTGCAATGCGAGGGCTTGGCGTTTATGGCGGACGCACTGGGCAAGCCGCTCGATGCGCAGCGCTGGCGCGCGCGTGCCGAAAAGCAATTGGCCGATCTTGTCAGACACGGCGGCAATGGCAGTCGTTTCATTTCGCCGCTGGATGGCAGGCACGACGCGCCCGAGTGCCAGTCGCTTCTCAACACCATCCCGATGGAGTTGGGCCATCGCCTGCCGCCGGACGTTCGGCGTGCGCTCATCGCCGATCTGCAGCCCGGCGGCGCGTTTCTCACGGACTATGGCCTGGCGACCGAATCACCGGCCAGCCAGAAGTACGAAGCGAACGGCTACTGGCGCGGGCCAATCTGGGCGCCCAGCACGTACCAGATCTTCGACGGGCTGGTGGATGCCGGCGAGACCGCGCTGGCGCGCACGGTCGCCGAGCGGTTCTGCGACATGTGCGTCCGCGCGCCGGGCTTCTGGGAGAACTACGATGCGTTGACGGGCGAGGGGTTATGCTGCCCCGGCTACTCGTGGACGGCCGCGGTGTTCCTGCTGTTGGCCGAATGGCTCGGGAGGCAGTCGTGAACACGGTATCATTTCGGCGCGAGATTCCCATCCGCCATGATGTGGATGTGTTCGTCGCAGGGGGCGGGCCGGCCGGAATTGCAGCGGCGCTGGCAGCGCGCCGGCAGGGCGCACAGGTCTATGTAGCCGAGGGCCAGGGTTGCTTTGGCGGCATGGGCACGGCAGGATTGGTGCCGGCCTTCATGCGCTTCACCGATGGCGTGAACTTCCTCGCCGGCGGCATCGGCCAGGAGATCTACACGCGGCTCAAGACATATGCCGAGATCGCCGAAGACCGGCCGTCAGGCAGCGTCTCCATCAATGTCGAAGTCCTCAAGCGCGTCTATGATGACCTGATGGTCGAGTCGGACGCAGCGTTCACGTTCCAAACGCAGATCATCGGCGTGGAGACGGAAGGCAGTTGCGTGACGCACGCGGTCTGTGCAGCCAAGAGCGGGCTGTTCGCCGTGCGCGCCAGGATTTTCGTGGATGCCACGGGGGATGGCGACCTGGCGGCCTGGGCGGGCGCGCCATTCGAGAAGGGTGACGCGGCCGGCAACATGATGCCGGGCACCTTGTGCAGCCTGTGGACCGATGTGAACTGGGAGGTTGCAGGCAGCCATCTGGTGCGGCAGGATGCCCAACTGGATCAGGCGTTCGTCGATGGCGTTTTCACGATCCAGGATCGTCACCTGCCCGGCATGTGGCGCGTGAGCAACCGGGGCGGTGGCGGCAACATCGGACATACGTTCGGCGTGGATGGAACCGATGAGGTCTCGTTGACACAAGCCTTGTTGTGGGGACGCAAAAGCCTGCCGGAGTACGAGCGGTACTACAAAACCTATCTGAAGGGCTTCGAAGGGATGACGCTCGCGGCGACCGGCAGCCTGCTGGGTTTGCGCGAGACGCGGCGCATCACCGGTGACTATACCCTCTGCCTGGACGACTTCAACCGTCGGGCCATCTTCGACGACGAGATCGGCCGCTACAGCTACCCCGTGGACATCCACGCCTCCAAGCCGGATCAGGCCTCCTTTGCGAAATTCGATGAGGAGTTCAGGCGTCTGCGCTATCGTGACGGCGAAAGCTACGGTATCCCCTATCGCATCCTGACTCCGCGCGGGCTTGACAACCTGCTGGTGACCGGCCGCTGCGTGAGCGCCGATCGCTTCCTACAAGGCTCGCTGCGCGTGATGCCTGGCTGCTACATCACCGGTCAAGCGGCCGGCATGGCTGCCGCCCTCGCCGCAGATCAAGCTGTATCGACGCGCCAGATCAGCATTCGAGAGCTGCAGCGACGGCTCAAGGCTTTGGGCGCGTATCTGCCGAACGTGTGAACCGCCAATGGAGTTGCAATGATACAAGAGAATCCCGCGGGCACGCTTGCCCCGGTGTATGCCGCCACCTACGATCACATCGGCATCATCCTCTGGGGCCTGGAGAAGTTCGAGCAGTATCTCGCCATCGAGTTTGACCGACTCGAACGTTACCCCGATTTCAGCTTGGGCTGGGATCACGAGGCATTCACCTACGACTACCTGGCCGAGCATGCGCCGCACGTGCTGGAGAAGCTGCGCGCCGGGCGGGTGCGCTTTGGCGGACGCTTGGGTGTCGGCAGTTGCACCTACGGCCAGCCGCTCTCGATGTTCATTGACGGCGAATCGAACATCCGTCAGCTCACCCTGGCACTGGATGCGATCGAGCAACGGCTAGGACAGTCGGTCTCGATCTACTTGATGAGTGAGCACGCCTTCCACGCCCAGTTGCCGCAACTCCTCGTCGGTTGTGGCTTCACGGGCGCCGTGCTGCGGACGCACTTCATGATGTACGGCCACAACCCGGAGCTGGATGCAGCGGTCTGCTGGTGGCGCGGCGCCGACGGCAGCCGTATCATCGCGCTGCCTACCTATCGCAACCAGGGCGCGACGCAGCCGCTCTTCTGGCACAAAATCCACGGGGCCACGAGCACGCTCGACAACCGCATCCTCACCGATGCGATCTCGGAGCGCTGCCAACTCACGCTGAGCGACTTTCGCCGCGCGTATGGCGACAAAATCCGGCCATTGGTGGCGACGCGCGCCGACGACGTGCGCAGCGAGGAATCGCTGATCCTGGCGCATCAGGATGATCCCGGCGTCAAGTGGGTGACACTGGAAGAGGCGTTCAACCTGCTACCGCAGCCCAGGGTCGACCTGGCGACCGCGGCCAACGACTTCCGGGTGCGGATGCCATGGGGCTACTGCGGCAATTGGATGTGGAACCGCTGTCGAGAGGCCGAAGCGCGCATCGAGACCGCTGAGCGGCTGGCTGCCGTCGGCCATGCGCTGGGCGGGCCCACGCAAGAAGCCGCGCTGACCGCCGCGTGGAAAGCCCTATGCGTGGCTCAGCACCACGACATCCAAATCTGTGGGCTGGAGGAGGATGCACGGCGATTCCTGAGTTCGGCGTTCAACGCAGCGGACGGCGTGATCGCTACGGCGATGGCCGCCATCGCTCCACGCATCGGCGCAGGTGAGCGCCAAGTGATCTTCAACCCGCTGCCCTGGGAACGCGCAGAGTGGGTGGATGACGGGGCGGGGGGCCGGGTCGTGAGCGTACCGGGGTTGGGGTTCCGGGCGTTAGCCTCCACCTCACCCCCGCTACCTCTCCCTGAGGGAGAGGGGCTGGGGGTAAGGGTGGCTCCGCCCACCTTCGCCTGGCAGGCCGAAGCGCAAGAGCCGATGCTGCGCGCGCCGCGGGGTGGGGGCCAGCCCGGTTGGACGCACGAGCGTGTGGGCCGACTGCTCACGCCGTTCTATGAGGTTTACACCGCCGAAACGGGCGGCTTCCGCCTGATCCGTGATCGGCAGACCGGGCGCAACCTGCTCACGCCGCCCAGTACCAGCGGCACGCTGGCGGCATTGGTCAACGACCGCGACTGCGTGTCATCCGGTCGCTTCAACGAGGTCGAGATCTCATCCGATCGGGCCACCCTGGTTGAGCAGGGCCAGATCAGCGGCATCCCCTATCGCTCGACATGGCGTTTCTACCGGCACACGCGACGGATAGATTGGCACGGCGAATTCATCTTCGACGGCGAATGGATCGGCCGGCCCAAAGAGCCGTTGCCGGCGGACGGCATCCTGCCGGAGCGCGGAGATACTCCACAAACGGTCACCGCCTGGAACGATCATGAACACAAGCTGCGGCTGCGCTTCTATCCCTACCACGCCACGCCGATCATGACAGGAATGCGCGACTTGCCTTTCTTGATCGCAGAAACCACGGATGCGTACATTCAAGGCCTCTATTGGACGGCCATCTCCGATGGCGATGTGGGCGTGGCGCTCTTCAATCGTGGTTTGATGGGCAGCGTCTACGAGCGGGACGGCGCGCTGTCCTCGGTGCTGGCGTTCAGCCTACCGTATGTGTGGGGCACGCGGCGGCTGCGCGGCACGTGCACCTACGATCTGGGCATCTTGCCTTTCGAAGGCGATTGGCGTGACGCAGACCTGCACCGCCAGGCCGTGGCGTTCAACTTCCCATTTGTCGTGCGCCGGGAGACACGGGCGCACGACACGTTGGGCGATGTCTGGACACCCTACGTGGAAGAGATCGCCGGACAAACGATGCTCTCGGCGCTTTACACGCGCGACGGTCGCCTCTATGCCCGGTACGCCGAGCATGGCGGCCAGCCGGCCCAGGTCGCTATGACGTGGCTGGGGAGACCCGTCGAACTCCAGGAGGTAACGCTGCGCGAGCGACCATTGGCGCGTGTGGGCCGCCGCGCTAACCTGTCGCCCTGGCAGGTGCAGACGTGGCGAATGCTCCATGCTGAAGGTGAAGCTTGATGTGCGGTTTTGACCGTTTGGTGATATAACAGCAGACAAGCAGGCAAGGTACGTGTATGAGCCGATTCGGACAGCTTGTCTACTTGCATACGCATATCCAAACTGACACCGCACGGAGAACACATCATGATCGGAGATACATGGCCCTCGGAGATGCGCGAATTCCGAGACGAGAAGACGGGGCGGCGCGTGCTGCAACTGACGTCCACGGGCAACAACTACCACCTCTACTTCACCGAAAACTCGTTCGATGCGCATAAGAACGAGCTCATCTTCCTGTCGGATCGAGCTTCCGGTCAGGATCGCCTGCCGCACGACGATCCGCACTACAACCTGTATCGCTTGAATCTGAAGACCGGCGAGATCGTGCAGATGACCGACGAGCCGGAATCCGTCGGCAGCGTGACCAAGACCGCCGACAGCCAGATCGTGGTCTACAAGACCGGCAACCAGATCAAGAAGCTGGACACGGCCAGCGGTCGGGCCACGGTCATCTACGAAGAGTTGGGCAACTACAGCCTCGGCGCGCCGTCGATCGCGCGCGATCGCCGGTATGTCGCCTTCTGTCGCAACGAAAAGGTCGACGTCCCGCGCGGCCCCAACTACACTGGGTTCAAGGAATCGTTCTATCTCATCAAAGACGGCCGGATCACCGTCGCCTATCTGGATGGCAGCGGCTGGTTCGACGCGCTGAAGGACACCCATTGGGTCGGCCACTTCCAGTTTTGCCCGGAAGACAGCACCATCGGCTCGTTTTGCCACGAAGGGCCGTGGAACCTGGTGACGCAGCGCATCTGGCTGCTCGATTTCGCCTCGCGAGAAGTCAAGCCCTGCTTTCGCCAGACCGAGGAGGACTCGATCGGCCACGAGTTCTGGACGCAGGACGGGCACCTGTTCTTCGACGATCGCGGCCCCGGACATGACGGCACGATCACATCCTCTCGGACGCAGGCAGTGGCGACCGATGTACAGGTCAACCAAAACGCCATGATCCCGTTTGTGGGGCTGACCGATCGCAACGGCAACGTCGTCAAGCGTATCGACATGCCGTTCTACTGCAACCACTACCACGCCAACCCGGACTACACGCTGCTGGTCGGCGACGACGTGGATGACCTGGTGCTGATCGACATCGCGAAGGAACCGGCTACGTTGAAAGTGCTCTGCAACCACAAGACCTCGTGGCACACGCAGACCGCCCACTGCCACCCGACGTGGAGTTGGGACGGCGATCGCATCTTGTACGCGTCCGATTTTGGTGGTAAGGTTAACCTGTATGTGATCTGGCCTTTTGCGGAGTGAAACGTGATGCGCGAAACGTGACGACCAGCGAAGATATCTGCTGTCGAGAACCGCTCACGTTTCGCGTTCTCCCGATGTCAACTCATCGCCAAAGGAGGTGATGTGAGCAAATCGGTGGCTCGGCTTTCCCGTCGTTGGTCGTCATTTCACACCCCCCGAAGGAGGACTCCCATGAAACGCGTCGAACGTGTTGCCCTCAGCGCGATTGCGCTCCTGCTGGTCGCCAGCATGATCCTTTCGGCCTGCGCACCAGCGCCCGCACCAGCCCCGGCCCAGCAGCCCGCCGCGGCAGCCGCGACCAAGGCCCCCGAAGCGGCCAAGCCGGCAGCCCCCTCCGATAAACCGGTCACCCTCAGCTTGTGGGGCGGCTTCCCAGAGATGGAGCCATTCTACAAGCATGTTGCCGAGGCCTACACCAAGGAACATCCCAACGTCAAAATCGAAATCCTGACCCATCCACTGCGCGAGTTCGAGCAGAAGTTGTCGGCCACCATCCCGTCGGACACCGCGGCCGACATCATCGAAATCTCGATGTATGCGAACCAGAAGTTCATCGAGGCCGATCTGATTCCCGAACTGCCTGCGAACGTTAAGGCGTTCATGGAGGAGAAGGGGCGCTACTCGGACTTCCTGCAGTCCAATAACACCTACAAAGGCAAGAAGTATGGCTTGCCGCTCTTCGTCGGCCGGACGGCGCTCTTCTGGAACAAGGATATGTTCAAGGAAGCCGGCCTAAGTGCTCCGCCCAAGACCCAACAGGAGATGGCTGATTTCGCCAAGAAGCTGGCCAAGGCCGATGCCGCCGGCACGCTCACCCGCGCCGGCCACAGCTTGCGACTCTCGGGGCAGGGGTCCGGCGTCGCTGAGAAGTGGTGGTTCATCCTATGGCCGCTGGGCGGTACTATCGTCAAGGATGCGGGCAACGGCAAGTACTGCGCCGGCTACAACAACGACGCGGGCAAGCAGGCGCTCAAGTTCTACGTCGATGCTGTGCACGTGGACAAGTACGACAGCCATGCCCTGAAGCATGATGCCGAGGCGTTCGAGTTGGGGCTGGCCGCGATGCTCCTGCGCGAATCCTGGGTGATCGGCGATATCGCCAAAAAGGCCCCGAATCTGAACTACGACACCGCGCCCGTTCCCTCCGCTGCGCAATGGGGTCGCATCACCAACCCGGTGAATCTGTACGTGACCCGCGCGGCGAAGAACCCTGAGGTGGCCTGGGACTTCGCCCAGTTCATGATGAAGCCCGAGCACATGAACTGGCTGCTGGAGAATGTCGGTTGGCTGCCCGCCCGCGGGGACATCGACCTCTCCGCTGTGCTTGCCAAGATACCGCAGTTCAAGGCCTTCGTCATGTCAGATCCGAACTACAAGGAGTTCGGCTATCCGGTCATCGCGCCGTTCGACGAGATCATGACGAAACTGGCAGAACGACTGGTGACAGCCTATCTCGACAAGAGTCTGGCGAACAACCCCGACGGCATCGCCAAGACGATCGAGGCTGCCGCCAACGAGACTAACGAAATCCTCAAGAAGGCCGGCTTGTACGCCGAGTGCAAGTAGCGATTGAGGCTGAGGTTAAGGTTGAGGCTGAGAGTTGCCGAGAGCGCTCCCAGCCTCAACCTCAGCCTTAACCTCACCCCAGGGGCGAAATGCGATGACGGCAACCTCCCTCTCGCGCACTGGCTCGCTCGGCGAGCGGCTCGCAACGATCGTAGCCCGGCTTTTTCACATCAACCGCAAGCTGCCGATCCTGCTCATCTATCTTTACCTGCGTGTCGGGCCGATCCTGACCAATTTCGTCTACAGCTTCTATAATTCCTCCGTCGCCAACCCGCGCGCAAATTTCGCCGGGCTAGACAACTACATCGCCTTGTTTGGCGACCGGCTTTTCATCATCTCGCTGCGCAACACGACGCTCTTCGCCATTTCCCTGACGGTGTTCAGCGTTTCGATCGCGCTGCTCCTGGCCGTGCTGCTCTCCGGCAAGTTCCGCCTGGGCGGCGCCTACGAAGCGATCTATTTCCTGCCGGTTATCACCCCGATGGTGGCGGTGGCGGTGGTGTGGAAGTGGATTTATGATCCGACCTACGGCCTCCTGAACTTCTTCCTCTCGTGGTTCGGAATCAAGCCCGTGGCCTGGCTGGTCTACCCGGATACCGCCTTCTGGGCCATCGTCTGGAAGCTGATCGGCTACAACATGCTCATCTTCCTGGTCGGCATCCGCGACATCCCCGAGACGTACTTCGAGGCCGCAAAGATCGATGGCGCAGGCAGTGGGCAAATATTTCGCTTCATCACGCTGCCGCTCTTGCGGCCGATCCTGGTCTTCGTGACGGTCATCTCCACAATCAACGCCTATAACGTCTTCACGCAAATCTTCGTGATGACGTCCGGACCGCAGGGTGCGCCGGGCAACGCCGTCCGCACGCTGGTCTTTGACATCTACGAGAACGCCTTCCGCTACTTCAAGACCGGTTACGCGGCATCGGAAGCGGTGATGCTCTTCCTGATCGTGCTGGCGTTGACGTTGGTGCAATTCGGTGTGACGCGACAAAGGGACGCCAATGGCTAACCATCGCCTGTCACGGGAACGCCTGTTGCGGACGGACACACTGCTCCGGTCGCTTCAGCACCTGATCCTGGCGTTAGGCGCAGTGATCATGGTGCTGCCTTTCATCTGGATGTTGTCCACCTCGCTGAAGCCATCGACCGAGATCCTGTCCTGGCCGCCGCAGTTCATCCCCAAGACCATAACCCTCGACAACTACGTCACGGTGTTCAAGACAGCGCCCTTCCACCTGTTCTTCCTGAACAGCGTGCTCATGGCTTCGGTATCCACGGCGAGCATCCTCGTCACGTCGACGCTGGCCGGCTTCGTGTTCGGCAAGTACAACTTCCCCGGCCGCGGCTTCCTGTTCATCGTGATCCTGGCAACGGCGATGGTGCCGTTTGAGACCTACATGATCCCCCTGTACATCCAGATGAAGAACCTGCGCCTGGTGAACACCTTCCCTGCGCTGGTGGCTCCCTACCTGATCATGAGCTACGGCATCTTCTTCATGCGCCAAAATGTGATCGCCTCCGTGCCCGACGAACTGTTGGACGCTGGCCGCATCGACGGCGCTTCCGAATGGCGTATCTACGCGCAGATCGTGGTGCCGCTGCTGAAGGGCGCCATCGGCGCGCTGGGAATCTTCGCCTTCATGCAGACCTGGGCCGCCTTCATCTGGCCGCTGATCATCACCAGCAGCCGCCAACTCTGGACGATGGAGTTGGGCCTGGGGATGTTTCAGTACCGCTTCACGGTTGACCTGGGGCCGATCAACGCCGGTTCGGTATTGTCGGTGCTCCCGGTGCTGATCGTGTTCGTCCTGCTTCGCCGCAACATTGTGAAGGGGATTGCGCTCACCGGCATGAAAGGATGACGCAACGCGATGCCTGAGATGTCATCATGACAGCCTACTTGAAAGCATTCAGCGATATCCCATCCTACAGCGATCCGGAATCGCAGAACCAGCTCTGCCGTGACATCCTCCCGCGCGGGGTCGTGCCTGGGCTGCTTGTGGGCTACGATATGATCGAGGGGCCGGGCCGCAACGGCCTGGGCAAACACCATGAGTGGCACCAGGTGTTCGTCGTCGTGCGCGGACGCGGCACATTGCTACGCGGCGCAGAGCGCATCGTCGTCGAGGCGCCGTGTATCATCCACATCCCGCCCGACACCGAGCACGATGTGTTCGTCGCAGAGGGCGAGCGCATCGAGTACGTCTACATCAACGAGTATCTGGCGGGAGAAGCGTGAGCTCCGCAAGTTCCAGCCAACGTTCAGACGCCGCGTCGGCCTCGACCTCGGCGGCGCGCAACTGATCGGCCAGCTCGCCCAAACGGATGTAGTCGCTGCCGCTGGCGTTGATCTGCGCCTGCAGCGCGGCCTTTTGCGCCTCCAACTCCTCGATGCGGGTTTCCAGACCTTCCAACTCGCGCTGCTCTTTCCAGGTGAGGCGGGGCTGGTTCGGCCGCGGGGTCGCAGACCCCCGCGCTGACTCCTTGGATTCCGCACGCCTCGTTACCTCGATGCCCGGAGCATGTTCCGCCTCGCGCAGTTGGCGATATGTCTCATAGGGGGCGGGATAGGGACCGCGCACGATGCCGCCCGGCTCGAAGCTGACGAGCAGATCCACCGCGCGGTCGAGGAAGTAGCGGTCGTGGCTGGCCACCACCACGCAGCCTCGGAAGTGATCCAGGAACTCCTCCAGCACGTTGAGGGTCTGGATGTCCAGATCGTTGGTCGGTTCGTCGAGCAGCAGGACGTTGGGCCGATGGACGAGGGTGCGCAGCAGATAGAGCCTGCGCCGTTCGCCGCCGCTGAGGGTGC
>JALOOE010000560.1 GCA_025454565.1 Anaerolineae bacterium | reverse complement strand
CTGAAGCGAGACCCTGGACGCGTTCTCGCGGCCGTCGGTCATCGCCACAATCGCGTTGATGCGCTCCGGATCGCCGGTCTGCTGGAGCCGCCGATACGCTGTGCGCACGGCATCGAGGAACGCGGTGTTGCCGTTCGCTTGCAGGCCATCGATCTCACGCGTCAGCGCGCCGCGATTCTTCGCCAGCGCATCTAGCTCGATCACGTTGGTGACGCCGCTGTTGAACTCCACCAGCCCCAGCTTCTCCTGATCGCTGGGGACCTGCGCCAGGAACGTGCGCAGCGCCGCCTGCATGTTGGTCAGCTTGTCGCCCTTCATCGAGCCGGAGGTGTCGACCACCAGGATCACGTTGGCGCGACGCTTGGCCGCGGCCCACGCGTTCTGCACGACCGACACCACATCAGGCGGCGGTAGTTGCAGCGTCGTCTGCGGCTGTGCCGGATCGACGCCATTCGCGGCGGTCAGCGGCGAATCCGGCCCCGCCAGCGAGATGCTCAGATCGGCGGGCCGGTAACCGGCGCGCAGGATCTCCTTCTGAGCATCAGGCGAGGCAAGGTACTCGCGAAACGACTGGAACGTCCGGCGCTGGTTGGCCGTCAGCTCCGGGGTTTCCAGCAGGGCCAGCGGATGGTCCGCCCACAGCGTGCCCTCAGCCGGATAAAGCGCAATCAGCTTGGCGGGCGCTTTGCCGAAGGCGCCGGTGTTCAGCGCGACTACGAGTTGCTCAGGCGTCACGAAGGCGTCCAGGTACTTCTGGCCTTCCTGCGCCGCGCGCTGGATCACCGGCAGCTCGCCCTCGCCGTAATAGCGCACGGTCTTCTCGATCGCGCTGACGAATTCAAGCGTCTTGGGGTTCTGCGCCAGCGCCGCGGTGAGGCCACGCTGCACGCCCGCGCCGGCATAGAATTCAGCCAACGTCGCCAACAGGCCGCTGGCGTGCGCGGTGCTCGGATGGTTCCACTTGAAGTTCTGATCCTGTCGGGCACGCGTCTGGAGCGCAGACCAACCCACAGGTTTGTCGGGCCAGCCGAGGCTCCTGGCGCTGTTCTCCCAGGCCGCGATCACGATGGGCGTGACCGCATAGCGCACACCCTCGCCGGCGAGCCGCGGCGGGATGTTGCCTGGCTCGGTCTGCTGCGCCTGAGCATAACGGCTGTTCAACTGGTCGAGCCACAACGATGAGTCGGGGGTCATCGCCTGGAAGGTTGCCTGACCGGCAAGCGCCTGCTCCACCATCTCATCCGGCTTGAGCTCGACGAGGTCGATCTTCATCGCCTGGCGATCGGAGGTGCGCAGATTTTTGGCGTTGAACTTCTCGGCTAGGCCCTTCAGCAACACCGCCTTCTCCGGCGAGTAGGCGATGGTCAGCCCGGCGTTGCGAGATTCCGCCTGTGGGGTGGCTGCGGTCTGCTGCCCCTGATTCCGAGAGCCGAGCCCTGCCAAGATCGTGCCGAACGCCATCAGGAAGCACAACAGTAACACCACACTGACTACCGCAACGGCGACGGTGCTGCTGGCTTTGCGTGGGCGCTGGTTAGTCTGTCGTCTGCTCATGATCACCTCTTGGACGAAAGCCCGGACGGAAGACGGAAGACGGAGGAGGCAATTTGCGTCGCCCGTCGTCGGTCATCCGTCGTCGGTCGTCCGTCTCCGTCACTTCCCCACATTCAGATCAAACCAGCGCAGAAGCGCCTGGAGGACATCGCGGCTGGGCGTGGCCATGCGCGTTGTGCGCGGCACCACGGCCTCGATGCCCTGGCCCTTCCATTGCGTGAACAGGTTGTCGCCTTCAGTGATGCTGACCTGGTTGTTGACCGGTCGCAGACCTTGCTTCACGGCGAGCTGCTGCATCTCCGGCGAGAGCAGGAACTGCTGGAATTGCAGCGCCGCGTTCTTATCCGCAGCCGTGGTCTCGGGCCCCACCCAGATCGAGTATGGAAAGTCGAACCAGGTGACGTACTTCGGGTAACGGATCACCAGCGGATCGGACCAGCGCTTCTGAATGCCCGCCATGCTGTTGAGCAGGTCGCTTTCCAGCAGTTGGCCGCCGTCACCCACCGAGTAGCCGAACAACGCGAAATCCTCAGCGGTGTAGGCGCTGGCGCCGCTGACATCGGTCAGCGACCCCATGAGCTCTTTCAGCCATTTCTGGAATTTCGGATCGGTAACCTCGGCCACCGAGATGTTGGGCTTGTCGTAGTACTCGCCCGCCGCAGCGATCATTGCCGCCAGGCCGCCGACGTTGCGCCGCGGGTTCGGTACGACGAGCTTGAAAAAGCCCCAGGCCGGATCGCCGCCCAGTTCAGGCCAGCCGCCCTTGGCGATGGCGGCATCGTGGATCGCCTGCCAGTCGATTTTGCCGAACTTCTTTTCCAGCGCGGCCGCACGCGTGTTGTAGAGGCCCCAGGCGAACAGCGAGATGGCTGTGGGCTTCGCACGATATTCGCCATCGGTCAGAAAGACATCGCGGCCCAGGCGCTCTTTGTAGGCAGCGTTCGCTAACTCGACCAGGTAGCGGCTGTCGGGGATCCAGACGGTCGGGAAGCTGGATTCGAGTTTCTGGCGCTCCTGAGCCGTGAGTTGTTCGCGCGTTTTGCCCTGCGGCAGGGTGCCGAATTCGTCGCGGTCGAACTTACCCAGCGCGGTCAATCCGTCGATGGATGTGACCTGGATCTCGATCGGTTGGCCGTCCTGCCGCAGGCCCTTTTCGTTGAACCGGCGTGCAGCCTCGCGCACCCACGGCTCGATCGGCAGGGCGGCGAGCACGCGCACCTGGACCGGCCCGCGCGGGGTCGCCACTAACGCCTGTTGCGGCGCGTTCGGTCCCAGCCGCTGCCAGCCCAACCCCGCGGCAACGATCAACAAGACCGCAGCGAGAATGGTGAAAAAGACCGCCTGGGTGCGCCGTCCGCCGCGGCCGGCCGACACCCAGAAGTAGATCGCCAGGACGAGCGCCAATAGGCCGCCCCCAAGCGTGAT
>JALOOE010000559.1 GCA_025454565.1 Anaerolineae bacterium | reverse complement strand
ATCCTGAATACCGTGCTGCGGCAGATGATGAAGAACTGACGATAGACGATGGACGGTAGACGACACAGCGATCGCCCATCGTCACACCCAGAGGTGACATAATATGGCATACTCCAAAATAGCCGTTCCATCCGAAGGTCAGCGCATCACGACGCGCGAAGGCAAGCTTAACGTCCCGGACAACCCGATCCTGCTCTGGATCGAGGGGGACGGCATCGGGCCGGATATCATGACTGCGTCCAAACGCATTTGGGATGCAGCCGTGCAGAAGGCATACGGCGGACAGCGCAAGATCGCGTGGATGGAGATCTACGCGGGCGAGAAGGCGGCGGGCATCTTTGGCGGCGATTATTTCCCGGCCGAGAGCTTGCAGGCGATTCGCGAGTTTGTCGTGGGCATCAAAGGGCCGCTGACCACCCCGGTTGGCGGCGGATTCCGCAGCCTGAATGTGGCGCTGCGCAAAGACTTGGATCTGTACGCGTGTATCCGGCCGGTCAAGTGGTATCCTGGCGTGCCAAGCCCGCTGCGCCATCCAGAGCAGGTGAATGTCGTGATCTTCCGCGAGAACACCGAGGACGTCTATGCCGGCGTCGAGTACAAGTCTGGATCGCCGGAGGCGGCCAAAGTTGAGAAGTTCCTCAAGGAGGAGATGGGCGCCAGGTTCTTCGACAACTCCGGCATCGGCATCAAGCCCATCAGCGCGTTCGGCACCAAACGGCTCGTGCGCAAGGCGCTGGATTATGCCGTGCAGAACGGCCGCAAGAGCGTGACCTTCGTCCACAAGGGCAACATCCAGAAGTTCACCGAGGGTGCGTTCATGCAGTGGGGCTACGAGCTCGCCAAGGACGAGTACGGCAGCGTCACGATCACCGAGCAGCAGCTTTGGGATGAGTTCGGCGGGAAGCAGCCGGCCGGTAAGATCATCGTCAAGGACCGCATCGCCGACATCATGTTCCAGCAGATGCTCCTGCGCCCGTCCGAGTATGACGTGATCGCCACGCCGAACCTCAACGGCGACTACCTCAGCGACGCTGTGGCGGCTGAGGTGGGCGGCGTGGGCATTGCGCCCGGCGCCAACATCGGCGATTTTCTGGCGGTGTTCGAGGCCACGCATGGCACCGCGCCGAAATATGCCAACCAGGATAAGGTCAATCCCGGCAGCCTGCTCCTTTCGGGCGTGATGATGTTGAACTACATCGGGTGGGGCGAAGCGGCGAAGGCGGCCGAGGATGCCTACACCAAGACTGTCGCCGATAAAATCGTCACCTATGACTTTGCTCGACAGATGGATGGAGCGCAGGAAGTGCAGACCTCCGAGTTCGCCTCGGCGGTGATTGCGCGACTGTAGGCGCGTTCCGGCGCAGCTCTAGCAGCCGGGACTCGTTCGGTGAGATGATCGTCGCTTCGGCTGCGCTGCTCTCGCAGGGCAGCGCAGCCGGGCGTCGTTTCACCTGGAAGACGCACCCATTGACACCGGCATCGCCCATCGCCCGAGGCAAAGACGCCGCGCATCCTCTTGCTCGGCATCATTCTCGCTGGCTCCTGGTTATCTCGGCTTGCGCCTGCGCGTGGCGCTGCGCAAGGGCACATTTTCTTCGGCCTTTACTTGACGTTTGACGAAGCTGCGATGGATGAGTATAATCCCTCCAGCCTTCGGTGCGCGATGCGTCACTCGGGGCACACTCTGCTTCATATCTCCTCGTCCTTACCAAGGAGGCCACCCGGATGGCAGAACTGGAAGCCGCTTCCGCTGAGGAAGTCAGCCGGCGCAGGTTTCTATCTGGATTGATTGCCGCAGTGGCAGGCATCGTCGGCTTCATCGTCGCGATTCCTGCGGTCGCATACGTCATTTCCCCGGGCTTGAAGCGGGCGACCGGCAATGATTGGATCAATCTCGGTCCGGAGTCCAGCATCGTCCCAGGTGTACCGACTCCCTTCAAATGGTCGCGTATGGTCGAAGATGGCTGGGAGAAATCGCTGCAATCGGGCACGGCCTACGCGGTCCAACTGGAGGGGCAGGAACTCAAGGTGCTTTCCGATATTTGCACGCACCTTGGATGTCGCGTCAACTGGCGTGAGGATCAGCAGAAATTCGCCTGTCCATGCCATGACGCCTTTTTTGGCATTGAGGGGCAAGTCATTTCCGGGCCACCGCCGCGTCCGATGTATCCGCTGGTCCATCGCGTCGAAAACGGACAGCTTCAGATTAAGTTGGAGGCGTAGCCGTGGCTGACTCGCCTGTGACCGGGGAAACAAAGCTAGAGGGTCTGTATCGCTGGCTGGATGAGCGAGCCGGACTGACTACCATCTGGAAGACGGTCTTTGCGCGTGCGGTCCCCAAGACTAACTGGTTCTACACCCTGGGCAGCGCCAGCATGGTACTGGCGATGCTGCAAGGGATCACCGGCATGTTGTTGACTATCTACTACGTCCCTTCTCCTGACAAGGCCTACGACAGCATCAACTTCATCATGAACCAGGTAGCCTTCGGCTGGCTGATCCGCGGGATGCACCACTGGGGCGCCACGCTGCTCGTGATCGTAGTCTTCCTCCACATGTTGAAGTCCTACTTCGTCGGCGCTTACAAGTATCCTCGCGAGATCACCTGGCTCACCGGCGGCGTCCTGCTGCTGGTCGTGCTCGTGATGGGCTTCAGCGGGTATCTGCTGCCGTGGAACCAGAAGGCGTATTGGGCGACCTCGGTCGGTACGGCCATCGCCGGCGCGGTCCCGGTGATCGGACCCCTGCTGGAGCGCATCCTGCGCGGCGGCCAGGAGATCGGCGCGGTGACGCTGGCACGCTTCTACGGGCTGCATATCTGGTGGATACCGATCATTGTGCTGGGCATGATCGGCGTGCATCTTTACCTGGTGATCCGGATCGGCATTACGGCGCCGCCGGAGCGCGACGAGTGAGTTATGCGTGAAACGTGATGCGTGAAACGTGGAGTGTGACGGCGTAGAGCGTGGAGCGGAACCCGTC
>JALOOE010000031.1 GCA_025454565.1 Anaerolineae bacterium | reverse complement strand
GCGCGATTGGTGAGGCAGTACGCGATCTTGCGATCGTCCAGGATAGGTTCTGCGAGCGTTGCATCCACGATGTACCCTCGATCAGTTCGCCAATGCGCGACCCAACTCGCGGAATACAGCCTCGACTGCATCACCGGTTTTGGCGCTTGTCAAAAAATAGCTCGCCCTCAGTTCGGCAGCCAACGCTTGAAGCTGCGCTTCGGCGAGTCGCGGGCCCGGGAGCAGATCGTCTTTGTTCGCTGCGACGACGAACCTGGCGTGAGGATTGGCCCGAGACATCATCGCGGCGTAGGCCCGTAAGCTCTCAAGCGTCTCTGGTCGCGTCATATCGCAGACCAACACCGCGCCATCCGCACCCCGGAGGTAACTCGTGCATACCTGATCCAGGTCCTCGCTTGCCGCGAGATCCCAGATCATCATCGCCACTTCCACAACGTCGCTGCTCGCGGTTACGATGACGACCTTGCGGTTAACCCTGAAGCCGATGGCGCCGGCAAATCGATGCTCGAAGACGTTATCGAGGAACCGACGCACCAGGCTGGTCTTCCCGACCGCGTTATCGCCGAGCAGGCACACCTTGATGTTCAGCGCGGGCAAAGTCGCCGATCCTTGCTCGAGTCACCTTTGCTCGCTCAATAAGATCATCCCGACACGCTTGACGCCGGTGCGGAACCCGATTGCGGCTTGGCCTGACTCGATTCGTTGTCTCGGGCCGCCTACATGCCCAGTGGGGAACATTATAAGCCGCAAACATTAAGTTTCGCATTACACCCGCGCAAATTCAGCGTTTTCCAGGGAAACTGTAACCCAGGCCGCGTTCCGTCAACACATAACGTGGTTGGGATGGTGTTGGCTCGATCTTCTGACGCAAGCGATGGATGTTGACGCGCAACGTGTCTTCGAACACCTCTTCCATCGGCCATAATCGACGCAACAGAAAATCCGCCGAAACGGTGCGCCCGGCGTTGCGCATGAGGATGTGGAGGAGCTTGGTTTCGGTCGGCGTCAACGAGATCACGCGGCCCTGGACCAGCGCCTGCTGATGCGCAAAATCGATGTCCAGGTAATCGTCCACATGGGCGATCGGATCCAACGTGTAGGCATAATCGCCCAGACGGCGCAACACGCGCTGGACACGTGCGGACAACTCGCGCGTGCTGAACGGCTTGACGACATAGTCTTCGGCAAATCGGTTGATGCCCTGGATGATGGTTTCCTCGTCATCGATCGCGCTGAGCATGATGACAGGCAGGTCGGTGTATTCTTGAACCGCCTGGCAAAACTCGAACCCGTTCATAACGGGCATATAGATGTCGACGATGGCCAGGTGGGGAATCCCACGTTGAGCGATCACATCCAACGCGTGACGGCCGGAGTTGGCGGTGTATACCTGATAACCGACTACTTCCAATGTATCCTTCACCAGACGCGCGATTACCGGATCGTCATCCACCACCAAGATGCGCTGGACACCGTTTACCGGATCCCTGAGGAGGCTCTCGCTAGCCATAATGCCCTTTCCGCCGCATCTGCGCTGTTGGTCATAGCGGCTTTTGCCCAGGAGCAGCCAAGGCGACGGGAGAATATAATAAATGCTTAGATTTACATTGTAACACGGATCCCGTGCAAAGAAAAATCGTCAAAACCGGCAAAAGAGCCACACTGGACTTGGTATGCGCCGTGAGAAGGCCGGGGCGCCTTGTGGTATAATGCGTGTCTGCTGGCTGAACAATATCGCTGACATCATGGCTTGACCGCGGCCATTCATCGCTTATAATCTCGATACGGGACAATCCCAGGTCGGCAAAGGAAGGCGTGATCGATGACAGTAGCACTCACCTCAGCGCAACGACGACAACTATTCGAAGCGGTTGTGGGCGCCTACCCATCCAAAGCATCGCTGGCTCAGGCAGTGTATTATGAGTTCGGCACGAATCCGAATGTGATTTCGAGCGGCGAATCGTTGCAGGCGTTTGCTCAGGACATCGTCTCATGGGCGGAGGTCAATGGCCGCACCGAGGAGCTGGTCAAGGCGGTGCGCCGCGCCAATCCGAGCAACGAGCCGCTGCTGAAATTCGAGAAGGCGCTTTATAGCGGCGTGCGGGCGCAGAGCCCGTCGCGATCAGTGCAGCCCCGCCCGGCGCAGTCTGCCCCGCCGACCCCCAAACTGCCGGCGCGCCTGCGCAATACGCTGATCGAAGCGCTGCTGCGTGTGCCGGGCATGGACAACTTCCAGATGCGCAACGCGATACTGATCGGCATCCCCTTCCCGTCAGGTCTGACCCGCGAGCCGGGCGACGCCGGCAAGGATCTGTCCATCATCATCGACCAGCTAAGCTCCCTGAGCCAGTTAAGATCGGGCACCTGGCCGCTGCTGATCCTGGTGGACAATGCGCGCGCATATGCTGAAGGCGCCGACGCGAAAACGCAGTTGGACAAGGTGTACCAGCAGCTTCTGAAGATGTACGGCGTCGAGGACCGCCCCGCGTCCGCTCAGAAGGATCTGCCATGGTAGAGCTCACGTTTCAAGAGGGCGCCCGGCTGATCCGGGCGCTACGCATGGCGTTCCCGTCTCGCCTGGCGCTGAAGCAAGTGATCTTCAACCACCTGGGCCAGGATCTCGATGCGATCGCCGACGACGACACCTATTGCGGTGTATTGGTCAGGTTGGTCGCGTGGGTGGAAGCCGAGCAACGCACCATGCTGCTCGTACAAGGCGCGCGCAAAATCAATCCGGCGAGTGAATGGCTGCGCGACTTCGAGAATGAATACAACCGACTGCATCCAATGGCGACCGGCGGTCTTGTGCTTGCACCCAGAGTCCTCACAAACGACCTGCGGCAGCAGTTGATGAGCGCGCTGCTGAGGTTGCCTGTGACAGATAGCTTTGCGGGTCGAACGGGCCTGCTGCTCGGTACGCCCGCTCAACTCAATCGCGACGAAAGCAATGCACGCCTCGACCTCGAGCGGGTGCTCGATCAGCTTGACGGCCTGGGTCGGATGGGTTCGGGGGAGTGGCCGCTGCTGATGGTCATCGACAATGCGCGCGGCTATGCTCAGGGCTTCGCAGTAGAGAATGAACTGAGCAATCTCCGCGACACTCTCGAACAGGCGTACGCCGGCCATTGATGAGCGGAGCGTGATGATGGTTGCCGTAGATCAGTGTTCGCCAGAGGGATCGCACATGGACCTGGTGCTCACCCCGGCCGAGGTCGGCAAGTTTCAGGAAGCGCTCGTCAGCGCGTTCAACCGCAGCGAGTTGGAGCAGCTCGTCTATCTCCGGCTGGAGGTTAACCTGTACGATATCGTCGCAGATGGCCCCCATCGTCAGGTAGTCTTCGATCTGATCAAATGGACGAACGGCCAGGGGAAGATCGAAGCCCTGTTACGCGCCGCGCGCGCGGAGAACCCGGGCAACGTGTTGCTGCGCCAGTTTGATGAAGCCATCAGCGTTCGCCCTATGCCACCTCAGCCCACTGCGCCGCATGTCACACAGATTTCGCGCAGCCAGTTGCGCGCGCTCGTCGATCTGCTGCAGCAAACGCCGGGCGCCGCGGATTTCGCGCAGCGCACCGCCTTCCTGGCGGGCATCCCGGGCGTGCAAGCCCTCACGCGCAGCCAGAGCAGCCTGCGCGCCGATCTGGATTCGATGGTCACCGGGCTGAACGAACTGGGCCGCCTGGCGACGGGCGAGTGGCCGCTGCTCATCCTGATCGATAATGCACTGGGCTATGTGAGCGGTTTCGCGCTCGAGCTTGAGTTGCAGGCCGTGCGCCGACAGTTCGCCCAGGCCTATGGAGTCGCGTGACGTGACGCCCACGCTCATCGACTGTCAGCGCAAAGTGTCGGCGTCCTGACGCGCACGCCGATGATGGACGATTTTGCCCCGCCGTTGGCTCGGTCGGAGACCGGCCCAAGCGGAAAGGCTCGCTCGGAGACCGGCCCAAGCGGAAAGTAATCACTTTACAGACCCTCAGCGGAATCGTGAGCACACAATATCGCGGAGATCATCAATCCCGGCGATCATCAATCGCGGAGATCATCATGCCCAAACCATCATTCGGTGAACGGTTGCGCTACCGGTTCGACAACCTCTTTTCCCGCGGCACAATCGCCTTGATTGGGCTGTTGGCGCTGGCCTCGCTCGGCGTCATCATCGTCATCTCTCTGGCGGTCAAGCTGGCAGGACTGGCTCCCGACGTCGAACTCTCCAAACTCGTGTGGATGGCGCTGATGCGCACGCTGGATGCCGGTACCATGGGCGGCGATGAGGGCACGTGGCCCTATCTGATTGCGATGCTCGCGATCACTCTGGGCGGCATTTTCATCATCAGCAGCCTGATCGGTATCCTGACCACCGGCCTCGAAGGGCGGCTGGACAGCCTGCGCAAAGGGCGCTCGAAGGTCGTGGAATCCGACCATACGGTCATCCTCGGTTGGTCACCGCTGGTCTTTCCGATCATCTCCGAGTTGATTATCGCCAACGCCAGCCGGCGGAAGGCCTGCATTGTGGTTTTGGGCGATCGCGACAAGGTTGAAATGGAAGATGCGATTCGAGAGCGGGTCGGCTCGACCGGCAAGACGCGCATCGTGTGCCGCACGGGCAATCCGATCGACATCGCAGATTTGCAGATCGCGAGCCTGCCTACGGCGCGCTCGATCATCGTAATCCCGCCGGAAGGTGAATTCCCCGACGCGCAGGTCATCAAAACTTTGTTGGCGATCACCAACAGTTCCAACCGCCGGCCGGAGCCGTACCACATCGTCGCTGCGCTCCGCGATGCGCGCGCCGTCTCGGTGGCGCGCATGGTGATCGGTTCCGATGTCGAGATCGTGCTGGCAGGCGACGTGATCTCCCGCATCATCGCCCAAACGTGCCGCCAGGCCGGTCTGTCGAGCGTCTACACCGAGCTTCTGGATTTCGGCGGCAGCGAGTTCTACTTTGTGGCAGAGCCGGGGCTCGGCGGCAAGACATACGGCGAGGCGCTGCTGGCTTTCGAGGCGTCAACGGTGGCCGGTATCTGTCCGGAAAATGGCGTGCCGCAACTCAATCCGCCGATGGCAACGCGCATCGCGGCGGGCGATCGACTCGTGGTCATCGCTGAGGATGACGACACCATCCACCTCTCGGATCTGCCCGGCCGCTCGGTGAACGAGGCGGCCATTTGCCTTCGGCCGGCGATACAACCGGCGCCCGAACGAACGCTGCTGCTGGGGTGGAACAAGCGGGCGCCGACCATCGTGACCGAGCTCGACAGCTACGTGCCGCCCGGCTCGCAGATCACGGTCGTGGCGGATCATCCGGGCGGCGAAGCGGAGCTGCGGGAGCGCTGTCCGGCACTGCGCAATCAGACGTGCGTCTACCAGCAGGGAGACACCACCGATCGCCCTCTGCTGGACGCGTTAGGCCTTGAGACCTACGATCATGTCATCCTGTTGTGCTACTCCGATGACCTGAGCGTGCCGCAAGCCGACGCCCGCACCATCCTCACGCTGCTGCACCTGCGCGACATCGCCGAGCGTACCGGCAACACCTTCTCGATCACCAGCGAGATGTTGGATCCCCGCGACCGCGAGCTGGCCGAGGTCACGCAGGCCGATGATTTCATCGTCAGCGACCGGTTGGTCAGCCTGATGCTGGCGCAGGTCTCGGAGAACAAGGCGCTCAATGCGGTGTTCGCCGACCTGTTCGATTCCGCAGGTGCAGAGATCTACCTCAACCCCGTGGGGGACTACGTGTCGGTGGCTGCGCCAAGCAATTTCGGCACAGTCGTCGAGGCGGCGCGGCGCCGGGGGGAGACCGCCATCGGCTACCGAAGCGCCGCCAAAGGCAACGACAAGGCACACCAATACGGCGTCGTGATTAATCCAGCCAAGTCCACGCCGGTCACCTTTGCGGAAGATGATCGCGTCAT
This sequence comes from Anaerolineae bacterium, assembly GCA_025454565.1. Lineage (GTDB taxonomy): Bacteria > Chloroflexota > Anaerolineae > CG2-30-64-16 > CG2-30-64-16 > JALOOE01. The sequence continues at coordinate 4,275 of JALOOE010000031.1, read as the reverse complement.
CGTGTTGGCGGAATCGTAGAGGGGTAAAGCAGTCATTCTATGTCCGATGATTTTGTCCACCTGCATGTCCATTCCGAATACTCCCTGCTCGATGGTATGGGCCGCACCGCGCAAATGGCGAAGCGCACCGCCGAGTTAGGGCAGTCTGCCCTGGCGCTGACCGATCACGGCGTGATGCACGGCGCGATCGAGTTCGCGCGCGCGTGCAAAAAAGAGGGAGTCAAGCCGATTCTCGGCGTCGAGGCCTACCTCACACAGTTCGGCCGGCCGATGAGCGGCCGCGACAGCGAACTGGATAAGGAACGCTATCACCTGCTGTTGCTGGCCGAAAACCTCACCGGGTACCGCAACCTGTTGAAACTCTGCTCCGACGCGCAATTCGACGGCTACTACTACAAGCCGCGCATCGACGCCGACTATCTGGCCAGCCACAATGAGGGGATCATCTGCCTTTCAGGTTGCCTGGCGGCCGAGCTACCCACGCTGCTGGCGAACGGGCAGGAGGACAAGGCGCTCGAGCGGCTCCACTGGTATCGCGACATCTTCGGGCCGGAGCGCTGGTATGTCGAATTCCAGGAGCATAACATCGCCGAGTTGACTTCGGTCAATAAGCAGCTCTACGCCTTCGCCCGCAGATACGACATGCCGATGGTCGTCACTAACGATGCGCACTACGTCTACGAGAAGGACGCCGACCCGCACGACGTACTGCTCTGCGTGCAAACCAGCGCGCTCCTCAGCGACCCGAAGCGTCTGCGCTACGGCAGCAATTCGTTTTTCCTGAAGAGTTTGGAGCAGATGCGCCAGACCTTCCTGCCGTTGGCCGATCTGCCCGACAGCGCCTTCACCAACACGGTCAAGATCGCGGCGATGTGCCACGCCGACCCGGAAGACGACCAATACCATCTGCCGGATATCGCCATTCCCGATGGCTTCACCTACGAGAGCTATCTGCGCCACCTGACCGAGGAGGGGCTGCGCTGGCGTTACGCCGAGCGCGCCGACGATCCCGAGATCCGCGCGCGGCTGACGCACGAACTCAGGATCATCCACGACATGGGGTTTGACGTCTATTTCCTTATCGTCTGGGATCTGTGCATGTATGCCCAGCGCCGCGGCATCTGGTGGAATGTGCGCGGCTCCGGCGCCGGCTCTATCGTGGCCTACGCCATCGGCGTGACGAATCTCGACCCGCTGCGCAACAAGCTGATCTTCGAGCGCTTCCTCAATCCGGGCCGCGTCACCATGCCCGACTTCGATCTGGATTTCCCGGATGACCAACGCGAGGAACTGATTCGCTACACCCTGGATAAATACGGCAGCCACCGTGTCGCGCAGGTCGTCACCTTCGGTCGGATGAAGGCGCGCGCGGCTGTGCGCGATATCGGCCGCACAATGGGTATCGAGTTGGCCGAGGTGGACAGCCTCGCCAAGCTGATCCCGGCCATCCCAGGCAAGCCGGTGACGATCAAGGATGTGCTCACCGAAGGCAACGAGTTCTACGCCGCCGACCTGAAGCGCCGTTACGATGAAGATGACCAGGTGCGCAAACTGTTGGACACCGGCAGCCACCTGGAGGGAGTCGCCCGTCATTCGTCCATCCACGCCGCGGCCGTCATCATCGCCGATCGGGAGCTGACCCACTACACGCCGCTGATGCGGCCGCCCAAATCGGCCATCACCGAGACGGTCACGCAGTATGAATTTCCGATCCTGGAGTCGATCGGCCTGCTGAAAGTGGATTTCCTGGGCCTGGCGACTCTCACGTTGATGCGCGAGTGCACGAATCTCATCAAGGAACGCCACGGCATCGAGTATACCCTGCATAACCTGCCCATCGACGATCCCAAAATCTACGAACTGCTGACCGCAGGTGATGTGATGGGTGTCTTCCAGGTGGAAGGCCAGGGCATGCGCCGGGTGCTGATGGACATGCGGCCGACCGAGTTCGATCACATCACGGCAACCATTTCGCTCTATCGCCCCGGCCCTATGGAGTTCATCCCCGACTTCATCGCCTGCCTGCACGGTGAGCAGGAGCCGAGCTACGTCCACTCGATCTTGACGCCGATCCTGGCAGAGACGATGGGGGTGTGCGTCTATCAAGAACAGGTGATTCAAATCCTGGCCGATATCGCGGGCTACACTCCCGGCGAGGCCGACCTCGTGCGCCGCGGCATCAGCAAGAAGTCGAAAAAGACGCTGGACGAGCACCGCGAGATCTTCGCTCAGGGCTCGAAAAAGAAATCGGGCTTGAAACGCGAGGAAGCGGACGCGATCTGGGACGCGCTGATGGGGTTCGCGCGTTACGGCTTCAATCGCGCCCACGCCGCCGATTACGCGGTCATCGTCGCCCAGACCGCTTTCCTCAAGGCCTACTACCCTGCCGAGTACATGGCCGCGCTGCTGACCGTCGAGCGCCACGACACCGAGAAGGTGGGCGTGCTGATCGCCGAATGTCGACGCATGGGCATCGAGGTGCTGCCGCCGAACGTCAACGTCAGCGGTCACAACTTCAGCATCGAGCAATTGCCGCCGGAGCGTCCTGCGCCGCACCGCGCCGCTGCCTTCGCTTTCCCCGTGCCCGAACGCACCGCCATCCGCATGGGCCTGGATGCGATCAAGAACGTGGGCGAAGGGCCCATCGACGCGATCCAGGACGCGCGCGGCGACCGCGCGTTTGCATCTCTCACCGAGTTCGCCGACCGCGTCGATCTGCGCCAGGTCAACCGCCGCGGGCTGGAGTGCCTGATCAAGGTCGGCGCGCTGGATGATCTCGGCGAACGCGGCCAGCTTCTCGCCGGGATCGACCGGATCATGTCGGCCAGCGAAGTGACGCACGTGGCGCGCGAGGTGGGGCAGCTCACCCTGTTCGGCGGCGCGGACGACGACAGCGCCGAGGTCGGCGGCGCCGACTGGTTGCTGGCTTCTCTGCCCGCTGCGGCCAAAGCCAACCCGAAAGAAGCCCTGGACTGGGAGAAAGAGCTGGTGGGCGTGTACGTATCAAGTCACCCGTTGCAAAAAATGACCGTCGACCTGATGAACGTGATCACCCACGCGTCGGTGGACGTCACCGAAGAGGTCGCCGGCAAGGGCGTGGTCGTGGCCGGCATCGTTGCCGACGTGCGCCAGATCACCACCAAGAAAGGCGAGACGATGGCGTTTGTGCGGCTGGAAGACCTGCAGGGTACCATCGATATCACTGTCTTTCCCAAGCTTTACACCGACGAAAGGGACAAGTTCGCCCTGGAGAAAATCATCATCGTCACCGGCAAAGCCGATGTGCGCAACGGCCGCGTCAGCGTGGTGGCCGACTTTGTGCGCGATTACGTCGAAGGGATGAAGGTGATCGAGGACACCAGCTCCGTCGCCTACCGCTTCCGCAACGGCGCAGCAGAAATCTCCTCTCGTCCACAAGTGAAGGAGCGGCCGACCGCCCAGAGCTACGCCGCGCCCGGCCGGGCCTACGCGTCCCCACCAGCGATGGCCGGCGGCGATGACGATGAGGACGCATACTCGGGCGACGACAACCCGTTCGCCGCAGAGGAGCCGGCGTGGATGGATGCGGGGGAGACGGGGAGCAAGGGGGGCGGGGCGCGAGAGACACCCGGGGACAGAAGAGCGCAGGAAGCGCCGGTCGGGCCCGCCGCAACAGGCTCTCGATCTGAACCGCAAGGAGGCGCCGCGGCACAGGCGGCGCCAGCGCGCCAGCCCCAGGCGGCCGTCGCGCCGAAACCTGCGCCGGCTCAAGCCCTCGCCGCGCCCAAGCCTGGTGCGAACGTGGCGGCGAAGCCGGAGCCGTCCGCAGCCAGCCCTGCGCGCGAAATCTCAGCTTCCGCCAATCCGCAATCCGCAATCCGCAATCCGCAATCCATCAAGCTCGCTTTCCGCCGCAGCGCCAGCCTGGACGCCGACCGCAGGCGCCTGGCCGAGATCGTGGATGTGCTGTCGAAGTACCAGGGCAACGACCGCTTCGAAATCACCGTCGAGGCCAACGGCTCGACACGCTGGCAGCTCGACTTCCCGAACAATCGCACCCGTGTCTGCAAAGAGCTCCAGGCGGAGTTGACGCAGCGGCTGGGACCCGGAGGGTGGAAGGTGGAAGGGTGACGGTCAGTAGCCGATGGTACAGCTCAGACACGGTGCGCTGATGACGACCTGATATGCTATAATCGACGTATTGAGAGAGAAGTGTGGGCTGAGGAGCGAAGCGATGACAGTCTTGATGATCCCAAGAGAAGTATGGCATGGCCTTCGAAGAATATCGTCGGCAAT
>JALOOE010000558.1 GCA_025454565.1 Anaerolineae bacterium | reverse complement strand
GTTAGCGTAGACGTCAGATGCCTTGAGCGCCTTGAAGCCGCCAGGGTAGTAGGCCGCCGCCGCCGCTTCGACCGTGTCACCCAACGGTTTCGGCGCTTCATTAGTGCCAGTCAACTGAGCCGCGTCTTTGGACACAGCGTACTTGCCGCTCTGGCTGGCGTTGAAAGAATAAGTCACCTTGTCATTGGTGCCCCAGCTCGGGATGCCGTAGAGCAAGTTGTACGCATCGTAGCCCAACATCCGCAGCCCGGCTACCGTCTGGCTCGCGGTTTGGCCGGTGTAGCAGTTCACGACGATTTGCTTGCCCTTGGGCAGCTTCGCCAATTCGGCCGGCGTGAAGAGGACTTTGGGATCGACGTTGATCGCGCCGGGCATGTGGCCGTTGGCGTAGTCGGCGGCCGCGCGGATGTCGATCATGTACGGGTCATTGGACTTGTCGCCGTCATTCAGATTGGTGTACAAGTCCTTGGCAGTGATGTTCTTCGTGCCGCCGGCGAAATACTTCTCGGCGGCCGGTTGGACCGGGCCGCCGGCCTGGGCGAAAACGGTATTCGCCGTGAGACCCAGCAACAGGATGATTGCCAGGATCGTCATAACGACCTTGCGAGACATGCTTCCTCCTGAGATATCTGATGAGATTGCAGAACGCGCGCAACGGCGCTCTTTCGCATGATTATCCTCGAACCTGCGCGTCGACTTTATGATTTTGCTCAGTTTGTATTATATCGACTTATTATAAGGGGCTTCAGCAGAACTTATGAGGTGGAGGCGCGCCTCTGACTGACGCTCAGAGACTGTGTGCAGATACCGAACTCAGTTCACGCAGAGGTGCGAAGAACGCAAATCGAATTGCTACTCAGCGTGCGGGCGCGGCGCTCGGAGGGGGAGCCTGCCGCGCATCCGGCGTCTTCTGCACTGCGCCGAACGGGCAGGCCGGAATGCAGATCATGCAGCCGCGGCAACGGCCTGCGTCGATCGCGGGCAGCTCGCCGCGCTCGTACTGGACGATGGCGCGCGTCTTGCACACCCGTCGCGCCTGGCAGGCCGAGCATGTCTGGCAAGCAGTCGTGTCGATACGGAGGATGGGACGCACGATAGCCGTCCTTTCTGCGGGCATAGTATAGCGGAAGGCGGCCCAGCTCTGCAAGCGACGGCGTTTCTTCACCGCTAGACATCCGTCTTGCTTTGTTGTATCATCGCAGCATCATCAGAGCAAAGGAGACCAAACCGATGGACTGGGATAGTTTCTTCAAGGCCATGATCGCTGAGGAGTATGCAGCCAAGGCGAAATATGCCGCTGCGGCCGCACAGGCCAGCGATCCGAAGCTGAAGGAGTTGTTGGAGCAGTTCCAGTACGAAGAAGGCGTGCATGCTGACGTGCTGGAGGGTGAATATGCCAAGTGGCGCAAGTGAGACGCGCACACACCTTGGCCGTGTGAACATGACCTACGTCATGGACATCGCACGGCATCCCCTGAGATACTAGGTACACCAATAAGGAGTTTGCAGGCTGACGCTGGCTTGCTGTTGGATCAGGTGGTGAACGCCTGCCCATTTCGCCGCGCGCGAGGGGGCGGGCGTTTTTGTTTGGCCGACGAAGGACCAAAGACGAAGGACGGACATCGCGTTGCCCCCTTCGTCGTTTGTCATTTGTCTTTCGTCTATGCGGAGCATCGCGTGCGAAGTTGTTGGCAGATCAGGCAAGACCTTTCCGACAAGAACGGCAACGGGCACAAGCCCAGTGGCTGGCTGGTGAATTGCGCCGAGTGCGCCGTCAACGCCAGCGAGACTTCGTGCTGGGAGCAGTGCAGTGGGGCCCCTTGCTGTTGCGCGCCGATCCACGTCACGTGCGATTTCTGCGCGCTCTACCTCGAACATCGGCGCGAGATCGCCGAGTATGTCCAATCGAACGGTCAGTCGAATCCAGGCACACCGGCGCAAAGCGTTACCCCCGCGCGGTTGCCCATTTCCGCCAAAGGAGATAGGTCAGCGACTATGGAGAAACTACAACTCAACATCCCCGACATGTGGGCAGACCACCACGTCCTCAAGGTGCGGGCACTTTTGCTTGCGATGCCCGGCGTGCAGGACGTGATCGCCAGCTCCGCGTTCCGCATGGTCGCGCTGAGCTACGATCCCGCTGCTGCCAGCCCCGGCGCCATCATGGCGACCCTGGAGGACGCCGGCTACCCCGTTGCCACGGATGGCACAGGTATCATTGCTGAGACCGTGCCTGTCGCTGATGGCAAGCGCGACCCGGCGTGGACTCGCCTTGGTATGCGCCAGATCAAGACCGACGAGCGGGATTTGAAGACGAAACGCTAGAAGCTTGAAGCCAGAAGCTAGATTGCGCCTGCCAGCCCTCAGCTTCCAGTTTCCAGTTTCCGGCTTTCAGTTATAGGAGCAACACTCATGGCAAAAGTCACCATTGTTCCGAGCATTGACCCGGCGGCTTGTGGCGTATTGGATTATGCCAACACGGCGGGCATTTCGACCTCCTTCAGCCGCGCGAATGAGATGAAGCCCTGTCCTATCGGCGCCGGGCAGTCGGGCATCTGCTGCAAGAACTGTTACATGGGCCCGTGTCGTCTGACGAAGGATGGGCAGGTGGGCGTCTGCGGCGCGACCATTGACACGATCGCCGCGCGCAACCTGGGGCGCGCCATCGCCGCCGGCTCGGCCGCGCACTCCGACCACGGCCGCGATTTGGCTTTCACCTTGCAGGCCGTCGGCCTGGGGGAGGCCCAGGGCTACGAAGTCCGCGATGAGGCCAAGTTGTACGCGGTCGCGGCCAAGCACGGCATCCCGACCAAAGGGCGCACGAATCAGGAGATCGCGCTGGCTATCGCTGACAAGGCGATCGGGGAGTTCGGTCAGCAGCGCGGCCAGTTGAGTTATCTTTCGGTTGCGCCGCCCAAGCGCCAGGCGATTTGGAAGGAGCAGGGCGTGGCCCCGCGTGGCATCGACCGCGAGGTCGTCGAAATCCTGCACCG
>JALOOE010000557.1 GCA_025454565.1 Anaerolineae bacterium | reverse complement strand
ACGAACTGCCGTCGACGCGACGCCTGCTCAAGGCCACCGCGGTCGCCATCGTGGTGGCCGGATTGATTCTGGTGACGACGGTGCTTCCGGCCGAGTACGGGATTGATCCGACCGGCATCGGTGGGCACCTCGGTCTCGATGCGCTCGCGGGTACGGCCGCGGCCGCGCAACCGCCGGACAGCACGCCAGCACCGGCATCTGCACCGGCGCTGGCGCCGGTTCAGGGCGAACTCGACGCGGTCGGGCAACCGGCCAAGCCCATCGACGGCAGCACTGTGAGCAAGCGCGCCGATGCGTATCACAGCGAGGCCCTGTCGGTGACGCTGCCGCCAGGCAAGGGTGCGGAGATCAAGGCAGCGATGAAGGCGGGCGACGGCATGGTGTTCCACTGGTCCGCGAGCGGCGAGGTGGCGTTCGACATGCACGGCGACCATGCCGGCTCGACCAACGGTGAGTACACCAGCTACTGGATCGAGCGGTCGCAACGCGAGGCCTCGGGAACCTTCACCGCATCGTTCGACGGCAACCATGGCTGGTACTGGCTCAACCGTGGCAACGAGCCGGTGACGGTGCAGGTGGAAGTCACCGGCTTCCAGGGGAAGTTGTTCCGTCCCGGTCATCCGTAACCGATCGCGCGGCAAAGATGGCTCGCGGTCGGCTTGTTTTCTCAGTTGATTCTTCACTCCGGAGTAATGCAATGAAGGTACGTGCAGTGGTTCTTTGTCTCTCCGTGGCTGCGGCCGCCCTGTTCGCAGGCGCATCGCGGGCGCACGATCCGGCCGAGTTCGAGCGTAGGATCGCGGCGGCGCCCGCGGCCAAGCCGGTGCCCACGACCTGTGCAGAGCTGTCCGATGCAGCCAATTTTTCGAATGACCTGACCCATCCCGACATCAAGGCGCTGCAGGCGCGCTGCGAGGCCGAGAGGAAGTCGGCCGCGGGCAAGACCAAGTAGCATCTAGCCCTCGCCGCGGAGGAGCCATGCAATCGAGTCGAACGCGCGGGATTGCGGCGGCCCTGCTGGCGGCCGTGACCTTCGGCCTGACCGTGCCGGTCGCCAAGGCGTGGTTCGGCGGGATCAATCCGTGGCTGCTCGCGGGGTTGCTCTATCTCGGTTCGGGCCTGGGTCTGGCCACCTGGGCGGCCACGCAACGCCGGGCGTGGTCGGTGCCGCGCAACCAGTTGCCGTGGTTGGCTGGGGCGGTGCTGGCGGGCGGGATCCTGGCCCCGGTCCTGCTGCTGGTTGGTCTGCGTGGCGTACCGGCCAGCACGGCAGCGCTGTTGCTGACCTGCGAAGGGCTGTTCACGAGCCTGTTGGCCTGGGTGGTGTTTCGCGAGCATTACGATCGACGCATCGTGATCGGCTTCATCGCAATTGCCGGCGGGGCCGTCACGCTCGCGATGGCGCCTGGGAGCCCCCAATCGGCTGCGCTGGTGCCCACTTTGCTCGTGCTCGCCGCGTGCCTGGGCTGGGGGATCGACAATAATCTGACGCGCGTGATATCGCTTGCCGATCCCCTCCAGATCGCCGCGGCGAAGGGACTCGTCGCCGGGCTCACGAACACGGTCCTCGCGCTGGGCATGGGTGCGCAGCTGCCGCCGCTCAAGGTCGTCGCGCTTGCCGGCACGGTCGGCTTTCTGGGTTACGGCCTGAGCCTGGTGTTGTTCGTGTATGCGCTGCGTGAGCTTGGCACTTCGCGCACTTCAGCCTACTTTTCGGTCGCCCCGTTTGTCGGCGCGATTCTGGCGGTTCTCGTCCTGGGTGAGCCGTTCACCGTGGCGCTGGTGCTGGCGGGGGCACTCATGGGTTGGGGTGTGTGGCTGCACGTCACGGAGCGGCACCTGCACGACCACGACCACGAGGCGATCGAGCACGAGCACGCGCATGTGCACGACGAGCACCACGATCACCGGCATGACGATGGCGCACCCCAGGGGCCGCATGCGCACCGCCACACGCACACGCCATTACGCCATCAGCATCCGCATTTCCCGGATGCGCACCATCGCCACGACCACTGATTCGCGGGTTGAGCTGACGGTCTGATAGCGGATCCGGCTCTCGCGGGCGTGGATGCCTCAGTTGGTGGCGGTGGTTGCTCGATCCCGCCACGGAGAATCGTGGACTCGGCCGGTCGTGGGCCTTGCCGGAAGGGCCCGCCTGCGGCGATTCAGGAATCGCTCCCGCCATTCCTGTCGGCGGGTCGCGATCTAGTTACGACTGCCTGAGATGCACTCGCAGCCATGCTGGATGGCTCGCGAACTTGAGGTAGCCACTGAGATCCGGTAGACGCTGGCGAGGCCAGCTCGCGCGGCGGACCGCGCTTTGCAGGGGTTTTCAGGGGTACCGATGCCAGGGGGTGGGGTGCAATCGTTGATCCTGGGGCTTCCTGGGAGGTCGATTTTCCGCGTACCTGTGGAAAAGGTCGCCGGTGATCGCCGGAAGGCCGGAGTCGGGTCAAGCGTGCTCGACGGCACGCAACAGTCGCGCGCGCACTTCGTCCGCGACAGCGGCTAGTTTTGGGTTACCGGTGCGATCCATGGACGTCACTGGGTCGATTGCGGCCACTTCGGTCTGTCCGTCTCCGGCATTGCGCACAATGACGTTGCACGGTAGAAGCACCCCCAGCTTGTCCTCCAACTGCAACGCTTGGTGGGCGAATGACGGATTGCAGGCGCCGAGAATTCGGTACGACGGCATGTCGGCGCCGAGCTTGGTCTTTAGTGTGGCCTGCACATCAATGTCCGTGAGTACGCCAAAGCCCTCCTCCTTAAGCGCCGCGATCACTCGCTTCACGACCTCGTCAAACGCCGCATTGATGGTTCGGGACAGATAGTAGGACATGGAATTCTCCAGAGGATCGCTGATCGGGAACACGGTCAGCGTACTCCGCACGCGTCTTGATTCGCGTCGTGGATGTCACGTGGCGTCGGCCGCTGACGCAGGGCTCCCAGGATCGCGCACTGACCACGTTTGCCGCCGGCGCAGTTGGCGATGGTTCGT
>JALOOE010000030.1 GCA_025454565.1 Anaerolineae bacterium | reverse complement strand
ATCATGTCATTCACCGGTATTTTCGGCCTGGTCCTTCTCGTCATCGCCGCCATCGCCCTGCTGGGACCATCGAAGCTGCCGGCCGGCGTCGAACAGTTGTGGCTGTCGATCACGAATTTTCGTCGCCAGCAGAACGAGCTGCCCACCCTCACAATGGAGCAGGCGCGCCGGTCATGGGAGGTCAGTGAAAATCCCCTCTATGACCTGATCCAGATTCTCTACGGCGCAGTCGAACACCTGGTCGAGTTGCGCCACCGGATCTTCATCGTGCTTGGAACGTTGGCGGGGGCGGCGGCGCTTTCGTTCGTGTTCTCCAACCAACTCATGGAGATCATGACTCGACCGGCAGGGAGCATCCAGTTGGTCGTGCTGGCGCCGGTCGACATGCTCTTCTCCACCTTCGAGGTGATTTTTGGGACGGCCGCCGTGCTCACGCTGCCGATCCTGCTGTACCAGATCATCAGGTTCGTCCAGCCGGCGCTGGAAACTCCGTCGGAACGCGCTGCGTACCGCGGCCTCGCCCTCCTCGGCATCCCGCTCGTGCTGATTTTCTTCGTGGCGGGCGCATCGTTCGCCTACATTGTGTTGCTGCCGTTCGCCCTCAAGTATCTGGCATCTTTCGGCAGCAATATCGCCACGGCCGCCTGGAACGTGCGCGCCTACTTCAGCTTCGTCTTGAGCGTGATGATGTGGATGGGTGTAGCCTTCGAGACGCCGCTGATCATGGCGATGTTGGCGCGTTTGGGGCTGGTATCACCGAAAAGCATGCAGCGCCAATGGCGCTATGCCTTCCTGGCGATTGCGCTGATGGCCGCGATTATCACGCCGACCGTGGATCCGCTGAACATGGCGCTGGTGATGGGGCCGTTGTTGGGCCTCTATTTCCTGGGCGTGATTCTCTCGCGGATCACCTACCGCCCACGCGCAGGCAGCCAGCCGGCCGAGACCGAACCCAAGCAACTGGAGTCCTGACGCTGCAGACTGGAAGCTGAAAGCTGGATATTGGCGCCGGGAGTTTCGGTGGCAGGCGACTGCTAACTTCAAGCTCCCGGCGCCGAAAAGGTGGTCGCCATGGCGCAGCAACGTCTGATCATTATGGGCGCCGCCGGGCGTGACTTCCACAACTTCAACACCGTCTTCCGCAATGACGATCGCACCGAGGTCGTCGCCTTCACCGCCGCGCAGATTCCTAACATCAAACGATCACATCGAGCACATCGTCAAGCGTCTCGCAGTAGAAAGCGCACAGCACCCGCGTCCCGCTCTCGACGATGTTGCCGCCGGCCACGCCAATCGTCGGGAAGCCCGCCAGCCGGATGGCACAGACACCTGCGCCACTGTCTTCGATCCCTACCACTGAATTGCGCGCCTCAAAGGGAATGCCCAACCCCACGCGCGCCGCCTCAGCATAGAGCCACGGGTGCGGCTTCGGCGAGAGCTCGCCCAGCGTGCCGATCTCGCCGCGGCGCAACGGGAAGCCCGCCGTGATGACCGCGTCGTAGAATGCAGCCGGATCGCCCAGGTTCATCGCGCGAAATGCCGCGACGATCTCCGGGTATGCCTTCTCGTACAGGCCGGATGTCACCAGCCCGATCTTGATCCGCCGCGCCTTGAGCGCCAGCAGGAAATCCTTCAGCCCCGGCGCGGGCGCGAACGCGTCTGCGCGGCCGCGGCCCTCAAGGATCGCCCGCATCTCACGCCGGGTATGCTCGAAGTAGACCCCCCGCGCCTCCTCCACCGTCCGGCCGGGACAGTATTTGCGAATGCAGTATTCCAAATGCTCGGAGACGCTGTGGCCGGAGACATACGGCAGATCGCTCTCTTCCAACCCAAAATGCGGATCGTCCAACAGGCTGGCGGTCGTCTGCTCGATGATCCAGATCCAGAAGCGCTCGCTGCGGACGCTGGTACCGTCGAGATCCATCAGGACCGCCTGTACGGGCCGCTCCAACGCTACAGCTTGGACGGGGTAGTAGGCGGGATAGCCCAGCGCCGACCGGACATAGGCCAGAGTATGATCGGCGAACGCGATGAACTCGACCTTGCCGTCACCCGTCGATGCCACCGAGACCACGCCGTCGGCGCCGGGCCGGAAACGCCCATCGCTGCACGCCGATAGACGCATCAGTCCGCTCTCTGCGCCAAACTCGCCCAACCCTGGAATAGTGATGCTCATTCAGCCTTCTGCATTCTCACTTCTGACTTCGCTTGCACCCGGCGCGGATGCGCAGACGAAGCCCTCGCCGGGCAGCCCGGTCGCCGCAACGTACTGCCGCGTAACCTGCTCCAGCACGCCCACCTCGCACCCATCCTGCACCAGGGCGACGACGCAGCCGCCCCAGCCCGCGCCTGTGACACGCGCACCGAGCACGCCGGCCGATTCACGGCACAGGTCGGCCAGGACGTCTACCTCACGGCAACCGGCCTCGTAATCGCGGCTCATGCTGAAGTGAGAATCGTTCATCAGGCGGCCGAACCGCAGCACATCGCCTGCGGAAAGCGCCAGCTCGCTTGCCAGCACCCGAGCGTTCTCCGTGATCACATGCCGGCACCGGCGGCGGACGCGGTAGACCTGGTCATCGCTCAAGCCGTAATCGGCGAACATCGCGCCGAGCGGCTCGTCAAGCAGGCCCGCCGACCGCAGATCGTCGCGCGTGGTCTGCTCCGGGAGCATGTCTTCCAGCAGCGCCAGCACGTGCGCATCGGACAGCCCCAGCGCTTCTGCCGAGACATCACGCAGGTGAGTGATGCCTGGGTAGCGCCGCTTGAGCAGCGCGACGCCGATCCGACACTCAGCCACGCGCACGTTGTAAAGCGATTTGGTCTTCTCCCGGCGCACTGCGCTGTTGAGGACCAGCACCCGATAGCCTGCGGGCAGCGGCACCTGGCGCATGGCGTAGTGCACTTCGCCGGGGAGATCGCCGGGGCGCGGCCGGCAATCGAGCAGCAGCGCGCGATCGCGCTCGGCCAAGATCGAGATGAATTGGTCCATGATCCCGCCGCGTGTGCCCACATACCACTCCGCCTCGGAACAGAGACGCGCCAGCGCCAGCTTCGGCAAATCGATGCCGTTGAGCGCCGCCAGGGTGAGTGCCGCCACCACCGTCAACGCGGAGGATGAGCTCAACCCTGCCGCCGCCGGCACGCCCCACGGCGCTTGCCCGGATGCGAGAATGTCTGCGCCGCACAGCTCGCGCCCGGCCGCCTGCCGCAGCGCCTGCGCCGCGCCTTTGACGTAGTTGCCCCAATCACCGAGCGGACTGCGCGGGATCTCGGCGCTGATGACGAAAGTGCGTGCCGGGAAGCGCTCCGGATCGATGTTGCGCAGGTTGACAATCGCATCGGCGCGCGGCCGGGCCACGAGAGCAATATCCTTGTCCAGCGCCATCGGCATGACATAGCCGTGGTTGTAGTCGGTGTGTTCGCCGATCAGGTTAACGCGGCCCGGCGCACGAAACAGACGGACAGCGCCCTGTCCGAACCGCGTCGAAAATGCAGCCAGCGCCCCGGAATAGCGCGCCAACTGCCCGCCCCGGCCGACGCTCCGCTCTCCATAAATCGGCGCTAGAGCCCGCGCAAGCATTTCATCGTTCATGTGCTATAATACCCCGGTCGAAATTACTCATCCAAGCATCTCACAAATCGAGCGAACTGGCAAACACCGGACGCTGCCGCAACACCGCGCGCAAACTGTAAGGCGGCACACGGTCAGCTCACGAAAGTCGTAGTAGTCTGGCGCTTGGATTCACCCTCGGAGGAAGAACATGCAGAGAAGAGTCACCGCTATCGCGCTGTTCATGCTGTTGACCGCGCTCGTGTTGGTTCTCGCCGCGTGCGGCGGGGCCAGGCCCGAACCGACAAAGGCCCCGACGGCTGCCCCTGCCAAGGCCGCCGCACCGACGCAGGCTCCTGATCCCACAAAACTCCCCGAACCCACCAAGGCGCCGGAAGCGACCAAGGCCACCGCCCCGACCAAGGCGCCGGAACCGATCAAAGCACCGGAACCTACCAAGGCGCCGGAGCCGACGAAGGCGCCGGAACCCACCAAAGCCCCAGAGGCTCAGGCGCCAACCGGTAAGGCCGGCTTCGATTTGCTGATGCAGGCTGCCAAAGCGCAACTTGCCCAGAAGGCCTTCCGCGCGACGATCTCCAGCGAGGATGGCAGCAAGACATCCCAGACCGTCCTCGAGTTCGTGGCTCCCGATCGCTTCCACATCATGCCATCGGCCGGCCAGGAGATCATCATCCTGAAGGACGCCACCTACATGAAGCAGGGCGATAAGTGGATCAAGTCGCCCATCAACATGGGCGAGATGATGTCCGGCTTGCTGAACCAGCAGAACATCGAGGCGATGCTGAAGGAGATGGATGTCGCCGATCTGAAGTTCGTCGGAGCGGACACCGTGAATGGCAAGCCGATGTGGGTCTATCAGCATGCCACCTCAATGAAGGTCGGCGAGCAGGCGATCAAGTCCCAGGGCAAGTCATGGCTGGGCATCACAGACAAGCTCGTCTACAAGATCGAGTCCGAGGCCGATTCGCTGATCAACAAGGGCGGCAAGACGAAGACCACCGTGCTCTACGACTACGATCCGAACATCAAGATCGAAGCGCCGATCCAGTAGCCAGGCCTGAAGTGCCGGTCACGTCAGACGTGACCGGCACTTGTGCTTCTCAGTACACCCCTTCTTTGCGCCACACATCCAGCATCAACTCATAGCGCGATAGGCGCATCCCCGTGTAAATGCAATTGCTCGTCGAAAAGACATAGCCGCCGCCCGGCATCCCGCTCTTGAGCGCGTAGCGCGCCGACTCGATCGCTTGTTCATCCGTGCCGGTGTCGAGCAGGCCGCAGTTGACGTTCCCGATCAGACAAATCCGGTCGCCATAGCGCCGCTTGACCTCAGCGATATCCACACCGGCCTGGGGATCGATGGAGTGCAGCGCATGCGGATTGGTCTGCACCAGTTGATCGATGATCGGCATGATGTTGCCATCGGTGTGCTTGATGACGTAAAAACCGAGATCGCGATAGCCCTGGGTCAGCTTGGCGAGATAGGGTGTAACGAACTCGGCGAAGCGCCGGGGGCTCAGGAACGGACCGGTGTTGAGGCAGTAGTCGGCGCACAGCGCGAAGCCGTCTAACCCCAGGCCGCGCCGATCGGCGTGCTTGCGGTAGCGCTCGGCGCGCGCCAGCGCATCATCGACCATCTGCTGCGCCTCGGCCTTCACCTTCTGCGGCTCGTCCACCAGTCGATAGGAGAAATCGGCCATGTGATCGCCGTCCGGGATGCTGAAGGTGGCATCGCCGTGGCGCATGATGAAGTAGCGGTCGCCGGTCTTCTCCCGGATCAGCTCGACCAGGCGCATGGTCTCCTCAACGCTACCGGGATTCGGATGGATGAAGATGGCATCGTTCTCGTACCGATCGGCAGTGGCGATGAAAACATCGGCCATGTCGTTCCGATGGAGCTCGCGCTCCTTCTCCTCCATCTGATCCCACTGCCGATAGTTGCGATGCGACGGATGCACCTTGCCGAAGGCCTCCATCGTCAGAAAGAAGACGAGCTCGAAGTGAGGTACACGCTGGCCCCGCGTCGGTGCTCGACGCTCCAGCGCAGCGATGAAACGATCTCTGGGCTGCATTGACTCCTCCTGGGCGAGAAAGCTCGGTTGAGTTAGCGGAGATCACCACGGAGACACGGAGGACACGGAGCGTATCGTGTTCTCCTCGGTATCCCCCGTCCCACAGGGAGGCTTCGCACTGTCTCTGTGGTGATTCTCCGCAGCGTTCAGCGCGTCGTGATCATACCGCGCACATAGTCCGCATCATCGCTGACCAACCAGGCGAGGACCTGCGCCACGCCTTCCGGCACGCCCAGCTTTGATGCCGCGACGGCATCCTCGAGCGATTTGCCGCTCATTTCCGCTTCGGCCGCGATCACCGAACGCTTCATGCCGGTGTCGATGTTGCCCGGCATCACCACGTTGACACGGATACCTTCGGGCGCCAACTTCGCCGCCAGCGTGATGCCCAGGCTATTGACGCCGCCCTTGCTCGCCCCATAGGCTACCGACGAGCTGCCGCCCACGGCTGCGCCCGACGAGACAAGGATCATCACCCCCTTGTCGCTCTGCTTCAGGAGCGGGACAGCGTGCTTGGCGCACAGGAAACTGCCAGTGACATTGACTTCAAGCACCGTCCGCCAGGTTTCCAGCGGGAATTCGTCGACCGGCGTGTAGGCGCCTTTCAGCACCCCGGCGGTCTGGATCAGGCCATCCAGGCGGCCGTACCGTTCCTCGATAGCCGCAACCATGGCTTGAACCGAGGCCGGATCGGTCACATTTACCGCCACGAAAAGACCGCCGATCGCTGTCGCGACCTGCTGGCCAGCGGCCGGGTCGATGTCCGCCACCACGACCGCCGCGCCCCGTGCCGCGCACAACTCGGCTGTGGCGCGACCGATGCCAGCCGCGCCGCCGACGACAAGAATGACTTTCCCATTCAGCATGTTACCTCCGAAAATTCCGTGCGTGCAATGATTTCGTCTTGCAGCACCCGGTCCAACTCTGTGAAATACGCGCTGTAGCCCGCCACGCGCACCACCAGGCTGCCGTAATCCTCTGGCCGCGCCTGAGCCTGGCGCAGGGTGTCTGCCGAGACGACGTTGAACTGGACGTGCGGGATGCGCAGTGAGCAGAAGCTGCGCAGAAAGAACACGAACTTGTCCAGCGCCTCGCTGCCCTGGAAGAAAGCAGGCAGAAACTTCATGTTAAGCAGCGTGCCGTTCGATGCCAGCGCCAGATCGAGCTTGCTGACGGAACGCAGCACCGCGGTCGGCCCCAACCGGTCGCGACCGGTCATCGGCGATAGACCGCCGTCGGCCAACGGCGCGCCCGCTCGCCGGCCATCGGGGAGCGCGCCCACGTGGGCGCCCATCGGCACATGAGCCGAGACAGTGTAGAAGCCGGGTTGGTACGTGCCGCCCCGAATCGTCGGATGCTGGCTGACCAGCTCGCTGAAGCGGTTGCCCCAACGCTGAGCGAGCACATCGACGCGTTCGTCGTCATTACCGTATTTCGGCGCGCGGCGGACCAGACGTTGGCGCAGCGCCTCATCGCCGGCGAAATCGGCACGCAGCGCGGCCAGCAGATCCGTCGACGACGTCCAATGCTCCTCGAAGACGGCTTGCCGCACCGCGGCGAGGCTGTCGGCCACGTTGGCGATCTGCACCCCCTGCGGGCCGGAGAAGTTATAGCGCGCGCCGCCCGCTGTCACATCGACGCCCCGCTCGATGCAATCTCGGATCACCAGCGAGAGGAACGGCGACGGCAAGAGTTCGGCGTGGAGCGCGTCCACCACGTCGCACCCCTTCACCATCAGATCGAGAAAGTGCGCCAGTTGCGCGTCGTAGGCGGCTTCCAACTCGTCGAACGAGCGCATCTCGTCGAGCGGCGGCGTCGCCAGCCCGACCTGCTCGCCGGTCTGCGGATCCCGGCCGCCGAACAACGTCAACTCCAGGATGCGGGCCATGTTGAACATGGCCGAATCGCTCCAGCCGAGCGCCTTGCCCGGCGTCGACAGCTCGACGCAGCCGACCACGGCATAGTTGTGCGCGTCCTCCGGCGCGATCCCGCGCCGAAGCTGGCCGGGAATAATAACCTCGTCGTTGAACACCTGCGGCATCCCACTGCCACGGCCTACCACATGCGCTGCGGCTCGCAGGAACTCCTGGGGGCTGTCGCGATGGATGCGGATCGAGAGGTTCGGCTGCGTCAGTCCCAGGTCGGCCTGGGCGCGCAGACACATGAAGCTCAGCAAATTGGTCGCATCGGCACCATCGGGCGTTTGCCCGCCGACGACGATGTTGAAGCCGATGGGAAAGCCGGCGAAGTAGCGTGCGCTGGCGCTGCTGCGCAGCAGGACGATCTCGTTGAACTTGAGCCAGAGCAATTCCAACCACTCCTGCGCCTGGGTCAATGCCAGGCTACCCGTTGCCAAGTCGGCTTCCAGATAAGGCAGGAGATATTGATCCAGCCGGCCCGGTGAAAAGCTGCTGGCATTAGATTCGATCTGGAGCAGCGCAAACAGGAACCAGACCGCTTGCAGCGCCTCCGGGAAGTTGCGCGCGGGATGCTCGGAAAGCCAGCGGCAGCGATCGGCGATGCCGAACAACTCGGCACGGCGTGCGGCGTCCTCCGCTTCACCGGCCATCTGCTCGGCTAAATCGGCGTAACGCGCGCTAAACTCACAGGCAGCCTGCAAAGCGATCAGGGCGGCATCGTGGAAGATTTGATGGGAGATGGACGACGGTCGACAGGCGAGGGACGGCAGTGGATCGTCCGGCAGGTGGCGTTGGGAACGTGCTGCCGCAACCTGCGCCCGCAGCCCGGCGATGCCCAATCTCAGCCAGCCCTCGACATCCGGCAGGATGTGGCCCTGGGCGTGGTCGGTCTGGTTCACGGTGAATGCCTTGCCGTTGACCGCCCGGCGCGCTTCTTCTGGCAGGCGCGCCGCCACGGCGTCTTCGAGCGTCTTGCCGCGCCAATATGGGAAAATCTCGTGTCGCAACTCCCGGATAACCTCCGGGCTGATATTGAAGCGATCTTGGGGCCGCGTCGGCAGGATATCGAGCTCGCGATCCACCCAATCTACGGCGCCCTCGGGCGCGATCACGCCCATGCGCGGCAAGAGGGAACGGTTGCCCACGATCAGTTCGTCAGGGGCGATCGTGATGCTCATCTGCCGAACGAGATCGAGCAGCATCCGCGCCCGACGGATCGGCATGGGCTGACCCTCGGTGGCCAGATAGCTGCGCGTGGCGTAGCGCGCGCGTTCCACATCCACCCAGCGTTCCGTATGGCGTAGCCGCGCCTTGATGCGCGCGGGGGGCGCGGTGGGCCGTGTCGTGGCCCAGGATTCAGGCGGAAAGCCGCTCAGCGGATCGTGCATGTCACGGTCTCTGGCGCGCCAGCCAACCGCAGCCCAGGATCGGCCCGTCATCTTCCAGCGCCGAGCGGACGATACGCACGCGAGCCGCGACGGAGCGGTGGGCGTGGTGCGCCACGGCCTGACGCGCCGGCTCGAGCAGCAGGTCGCCGGCCTTCGCGACGCTGCTGCCGATGACATATAGCTCGACGTCGAGGATCATGGCCAGGGTGGCGACAGCGGTGCCCAATGCTTCGCCGGCGTCCGCCAGCACCTGCACGGCCAGAGGCTCACCGCCACGGGCGCGCCCGACAATATTCTCCGTAGTGATCGCTTCGCTCGACTCCGCCGGCCGGTGAGCACCCGCGGCCGCCAGCGCCCGGCGATAGGCGCGTGCGATCGCCGGGCCAGCGGTGAACGACTCGACGCAGCCGACGTTACCGCACGAGCAGACATCGCCCGTGGCCCGAATGGTGATGTGGCCCACCTCACCCGCCGAGTTATTGCGCCCGCGATGCACTCTCCCGTCCAGAATCAGCGCCGAACCGACGCCGGTGCCCACGACGATGTAGACCATGTCGCGCTCGCCGCGTCCGGCGCCATAGTGATACTCGCCTAATGCGGCGGCTTTGGCATCATGCTCCAGGATGACGGGCAGCCCTAGCCGATCGACCAGCATCTGGCGCAGCGGCACGTCGATCCAGCCGGTCAGGTTAGGCGGGTCGAGCAACATGCCCGTGCGATGATCGAGCGGCCCCGGCGAGCAGATGCCGAGACCAGCCAAACGCGCATCGGCCGGCAAAGCGGTTTTCAGCGCGTCGACGGCTTGCGCTATGCGCGCCACGGCGGCAGCCGGCCCCTCCAGCGGCGCGGTGGGCACGCGCTGACGTGCGACGATGCGGTTCTGCGCGTCGATCAGGCCCAGAGCGATCTTAGTTGCACCCAGGTCAACGCCGACTACCCATGCTTCCATAGCTTATTTCCCCCCAGCAAGGCAATGCTCGTGGTCATCATAGCGTAACAGAATGCAGAGTGTCAATTCGGGACGTTTTGGAGTATACTGCACTCCCATGAACTATCCCGATCCGATCCCACACACCACCCCGAGTTCTCCGGTCAGGCGCTTTCTGGAGATTGCCGTTGCTCCGATCCGACAACTTCGCGGCTACATCGCCCCAAGCGGGCTCAACCCCACCGGATCGAGGTATTCTGGGCCGCCCTGCTGTCGGTCGCCGCAGCGTTCAACTCGGCCTATGCGCTGCGCTTGGGCGCCACCAACGCACAGATCGGCTATCTCAGCTCGATCCCGGCACTGTTGGCGCTGCTGATCACCATCCCGGCCGGCCAGATCCTCAACCGCCGCGCCAGGCGGATGCCGTGGGTGGTCTGGAGCCTGGCGCTCACCCGCGTCGGCTACCTGCTGGTCGCGATCATCCCGTGGCTGGGCCTCAGCCAGCCCGGCACGGCTGTCGTCTGGACGCTCATCCTTTTCACCGCGCCGGCCGCGGTCTTCGGTTCACCGCGCCGGCCGCGGTCTTCGGGGTCGGCTGGAACTCGATGATGGCCGACGTCGTGCCGGAGGCGCAGCGCGCCCGCTTGTTCGCCTCGCGCAACATCATCCTGGCCGTCGTCGTCACGGGCGGCACCTTCATCGCCAGCCGATGGCTGGCAGCGGCCACGTTCCCGATCAACTATCAATTGGTCTATCTCATCGGCTTTGTCGGCTCGATGATCAGCACCTTCTATATCACACGGATGCGCGTGCCCGATTCCGTCGTGCAGCCGGCAGCGACGCACAGTCAGAGCCTCAAGGAGCGCGTGGCAGGGGCAAGGGATGCATTCCGCCAACAGCCCGATTTCGCCCGTATGGTGGGCAGTACATTGGCCCACGGCCTCGGCTTGTGGATGATCGGGCCGATCTACGTGCTCTACTACGTGCGGCAATTAGGTGCGTCCGACGGCTGGATCGGCGCCAACGCGACGATCGCCAGCCTGAC
>JALOOE010000029.1 GCA_025454565.1 Anaerolineae bacterium | reverse complement strand
GACGCCGAGAACCGCCTGACGCAGGTCATCAGCGGCACAATCACGACCATCTTCACCTACGATGGCAACGGCAACCTCGTCAAGAAAGTGGTGTCTGCCTGCGTCGCGCCGGCAGACACCACACTGTACGTCGGCGCGCACTACGAGGTGCAGCCGCTACCCGCCAGTCCGCCGCCGACGCCGCAGCCTACACCGACGCCGCGACCGGGTGTCACACCGCGCGTACGGCTGCCGTTGATCCTCAACAACTCCCTGACCATCGACGGTCGACCAGCCCAGAGCGTGAAGTACTACCTGGTCAATGGACAACGCATCGCCAGCCGAACCAGCAGCGCTGGGCCAGTCACTTACTACTACCATGACCACCTCGGCTCGACCGTCGCCAGCAGTAGCGGCGAGGGTACGCGCTACTTCCCCTTCGGCGCTACGCGCAGCGGTAATCTGTTCGTGTTGCCAACAGATCACACCTTCACCGGCCTCAGCACAGAACGCAGCCGTCCATTTGCGCATCAATACGCCGACTTGTCGAGAAAAACCCCGAGCGCAGTGCGCAGGATGATCTTGAGATCAAGCCAGAGCGACCAGTTCTCGATGTACCACAGGTCATATTTGGTGCGCTCGGAGATTGACGTGTCGCCGCGCAGACCGTTGATCTGCGCCCAGCCGGTGATGCCGGCCTTCTCGCGGTGGCGCTCCATGTAACGGGGGATGCTGCGGCGGAACTGCTCGACGTAGGTCGGCTGCTCGGCACGCGGCCCGACGACGCTCATATCGCCCATCAGCACGTTGATGAATTGCGGGAACTCGTCCAGTGAGGTCTTGCGGATGAACGTGCCCACGCGCGTCTTCCGCGGATCGTCCTTGGTGGTCCAACCGGGGCCGTTCGCCTCGGCGTCGACGCGCATCGAGCGAAACTTGAGCATTTTGAACGGCCGCGCATCCAGCCCCATGCGCTCCTGCGCAAAGAAGACCGGGCCGGCGGAATCGAGCTTGACCGCCAACGCCGTCAACATCATGATCGGTGAGGCGAAAAGCAGGAAGATGCTGCTGAAGACGATGTCGGCCCCGCGCTTGAGGGTCAGCTTCCAGCCGCGCAACGCCACGTCGCGGATGGTCAGCAGCGGCAGCCCACCCAGGTCGCTGATGGTGACTTCCGAGGCCATGATCTGGAAGACATCCGGGAAGACGCGGATGCTCACCTTCTCGCGCTCGCATTGGGAGACGATCCCCACCAGCTCCTCATGGCTGGCTTCCGGTAGCCCGATGATGACTTCGTCGATGCCCTGGCTCTCGATAATGTGCGGCAGATCATCGATGCCGCCGAAGACCGGCACCCCCAGCACCGTGGGCGGGCCGCCGTTCACATCGACGAACCCCACCACCCGGTAGCCGAGACCGGGCGTGTGCTCGATCTTTTGCAGCACCATCCGGCCCACCTCGCCGGTGCCGATGATGAGCACGCGATCGGCGCCTTTGCCGCGGCGCTGGAGCGAGCGCTGCACGCGGCCGTGCCCCCAGCGACCGAAGGGGATCAGCACCATCGCGGCGCCCCAGGCGAACACGATCATCAGCCGTTGATATTCGAGGGTGATCGCCCCGAACATCCTGTAGATTTCATCCAGCAGGATGGCCGCGTGGCGGCGATGGTAGAACTTGTAGGCGAAGAAGACGATCAACGTGTCGATGAGCTGAATCGTCGCGAGGATGGCGTAGTCGCTGAACGGCCCGATCTTCGGCCCGATCATCATGCCGCGCAGCAAATAGGCGACGTAGAACGCCAGCAAGCTCGCCACCGCGTCGGTCAGCATGAGCGACGCCATGAACAGGATACGATTGCGGCGGCCGTGCGGCCGGCCGGCGCGCGGGGTCGGCTCGCGCGACTCGGTCCCAGAATCAATCGGCGAAGGGCCGGCGTCTTGCTCCTTCACCGCAGGCATCTGCACGCGATCGTCGCCGCTCATCGCCTGGCCTCCGTGCTCGCCGGCGCGGCCGGCCCTTGTCCGCGCAGCCGGCGCTTCAGCAGATCGAGGCTTCCAAACACCGTGATGCCGCCTCGAATCAGCCAATCCATCCAAAACGCGGTCGTCGACCGGTAGTGCTTCTCATAAAAGATCGTCAGCGCCCGGTAGAACTCGACGCGCGCCCGGTAGGAGTGGCGGCTGGCGGCTTCCTTGACGTGTAATACCGTCACCTGCGGGTTATACCACACCTCCCACCCGGCTTCGGTGATGCGCTTGGCCCAGTCCAGATCCTCGCCGTACATGAAGAACGTCTCGTCGAGCAGCCCAGCCTGCACGATCGCCTCGCGGCGCACCAACATGAACGCGCCCACGATGGCATCCACGCGCGTCACGACATTCGGGTCGAGATAGCGCAAATCGTAGCGGGCGAAACGCGGGCTGTGGGGGAAGATGCGATCCAGCTTCGTCAGATGATAGAGCGAGGTTTCCGGTGTCGGGAACGAGCGCCGGCATGCCCAATCGAGCGAACCGTCGAGCCGCACCAGCTTGGGGCCGGCCGCGCCTGCCCGCGGATGCGCGTCCGTGAACGCGATCATCTCGGCCAGCGCGCGCGGCGGGAGGACGGTATCCGGGTTGAGCAACAGGGCGAAACGGGGCAGGCTCGCACTCGTCTCGTCCGCGGGCGCGGCGGTCGATCCGGCGGCCAGATCGCGGAAACCGAAGAAACGCAGCCCCTGGTTGTTCGCCCGCGGATAGCCCACGTTTTCCGTGTTCGCGATCAGGTGGACTTGCGGGAATTCGGCGCGTACCATAGCCGCGCTGTCATCGGGCGAGACATTGTCCACGACGCAGATGGCCAGCGATAGCCCGGACAGCTCGCTGGCATAGAGCGAGCGCAAGCAGTCACGCAGCAGCGCGCAAGTGTTATAGTTGACGATGACAATCGCCAGATCGAGCGGGCGCACAGACAGGTCGTTCATCAGCAGGGCAGATTATAGCACTGGGCATGGCGCGGGTCAATTGCTTTGCCGCCATCTTCATGGTAGAATCATGGTGCGTATTTAGGACGAATTCGTGGCCCCTGATGGTTCCCGAAAGGATGCCCAGCAATGAAGAAACCGTGGCGCGTGTTCGGGATCGTGTGCCTGACGTTGATCGCCGGTCTGGCGGTCATCTCGCTCTTTCGCGCGCCTGCGGCGCAAGCCCAGGTTGCTTGCGTCCAGCTCATCCAGAACAGCGGCTTCGAGAACGACAGCGCCTGGCTGCTCGGCACCGCGCCACAGCTCCCCGAATTCGTGACCTTCACCAAACACAGCGGCAACCGTTCGCTGGCGATGGGCATCGTCAAAGGCCCCAGCCAACTCAGCTTTTCGTCGGCCCGCCAGACAGTCACGATTCCCCCGACCGCCGACACCACCACGCTCACCTTCTGGTTCAACGCTATGATGACGCCGCCGATCCGCGGCCAGTACATGGAGCTGGTGCTGCTGGCGCCGGACGGCACGGTGCTGGAGAAACCGTGGTTCTCGCAGAACGACAGCCGCATCTGGAATCAGATGAGTTTCGATCTCTACGGTGCAGGTCTATTTCAACGTCTTCAACGACGGTCTGGGCGGCACCGCCGGCATGTTCCTGGACGACGTCACCCTGGTCGCCTGTTCCGGCAGCGCCACGCCGCCCACGGCCACCCGCACGCCGAGCGGCCCGCCAGTATGGACCTCGACTCCCACACGGACCCGCACGCCGACCGGCCCGCCGGTCTGGACTTCGACCCCGACGCCGACTCGCACGTCAACCGGCCTGCCTGTCTGGACCTCCACGCCGACGGTGTGGTATTGGACGCCAACACCTGGCTATTGGACGCCGACGCCCTGGTACTGGACACCAACGCCCGGCTATTGGACGCCCACGCCGTGGTATTGGACCCCCACGCCCGTTTCAGGGACCCCTACGCCGTGGTTTTGGACGCCAACTCCATGGCCGATTATGCCTACAGCCGCACCTCTTCCGGCCACGGTGTGGCCCAGTAATTGTATCGATGTGGTGAAAAATGGCAGATTCGATTTCGGGTTCTCCGGCTGGTTTCCGTCGGATAACCTTCTGCCGGTGCGATTGGTCGGCGCGCCGGTGCTCAGCCCGCCCAACGCGCTTCAGCTCGGCACACAGAGCCAGCAGATCAATAGCTACTCATCGGTGCGGCAGTATGTGACGATCCCGCCTGGGACAACGGCGACGCTCCAGTTTTGGACATGGACGTGGGCGCAGCCGAATCCGGGCGCCGATCGGCAGGAGGCGATCCTGCTGGCGCCTGACAATTCTGTGCTGGCGGTGTTGTGGCGCGCGGAGACCAACGAGCAAGCCTGGCGTCAGGTGGCCATCAACCTCTCGGCGTACGCCGGTCGCGCCGTGGCGATTTACTTCAACGTCTACAACGATGGCGCCGGTGGGCTGACCAGCATGTTCCTCGACAACGTGCAACTGCTGGCCTGCGGCGCCTCCGGCCCGCCGCCCGGCCCGGTGACGGTGCTGCCGCCGATCACGGTCGGCACGCCCACCGTGTTGCCGGAGCTGCCGATGTTGCCGGTTGCGCCGATTGCGCCAATCGCGCCGATCGCGCCGACCGTGTTCCCTGGGGCCCCGGTGCAGACATTGCCCGAGATTTCCATTCCCGGCGCCGGCGCGCTCAACCCGGTGCCGGCGATGTCGCGCGTCGCACTTGAGCTGTCGCCTCAGCCCCCACCGACCATGAGACCGCCCGCATCGCCCACACCGCTCCCAACTCCTTCCCCAACCCCGCGAACACCGCTGCTCGTCCGAGCCTGGGACGGGATCACGGCCCAGTTTTCGGCCTCGCCGTGGGCGTGGCTCTTTGGCGCGGTCGTCATTGGTGTGCTCGTTCTCTTGTTTGTCTGGTTCGTGTGGCCCGGTTTCGGCCGGAGCCGCAACCAGCCGCCGCCGCCATAGGTCACGCATCTCTTCCGGTGCAATATCCGAGATGGCGGCCAATCGGTAGCGTGACAACAGACAACGACAGGCTCGCCAGGTATAGTCCACTTCGCTTTGTCTCTCGAAAGGGGTTCTCGCTTGAACTTCACGCTTTACGCTGATGAAACCGGCTTCGCCGCGCTGCGCGGTGAATGGAATGACCTGTTACGGCGCAGCCGCTTTGATACCATTTTCCTGACATGGGAGTGGCAGACGACCTGGTGGCGCGCGCTGGGCGCGCCGCGCGGGCCGCTCTATATCCTGGCTGCGCGAGAAGAGGCGCGTCTGATCGGTATCCTGCCGCTTTACCTGACCAGCGACGAGGCCGGGCGGATGCTGCGGGTCGTGGGCTGTTTCGAGGTTGCGGACTATCTCGATCTGATCGTGGAGGCCGGGCAAGAGGAAGCCGTCTACCGCGCGTTTTTGGATTGGCTGATCGGCCCCGAAGCGCCGGCCTGGGATGCGCTGGATCTGTGCAACCAGCCGACGCTGTCGTTGGCGCACAGGCGTCTGCCCGAGCTGGCGCGCGCGCGCGGCTGGTCGGCCGAGGTGACCCAGGAAGATGTCTGCCCGGTGATCGCCCTGCCGGGCGGCTCGCTGCCGAGCAGCTCGAGCACGTCTGACGCAGACGGATGGGAAACGTATCTGGCGACGCTGGACAAGAAGGAGCGCCACGAAATCCGCCGCAAGCTGCGTCGCGTCGAGCGCGAGGCGCCGGATGCCGCGCTGCGCATCGTGCGCGGGCATGATGGCCTCACAGAGGCCGTCACCGCCTTCATTGCCCTGCATCGCCTGAGTCGGAGAGACAAAGACGCCTTCATGGACGAGCAGATGCAAAGCTTCTTCCACGCATTGGCGGCGACCTGCGCCGAGCATGGCTGGCTGCAACTCTCCTTCCTGGAGGTGGGCGGCGAGCCCATTGCCAGCTATTTCTGTTTCGAGTATAACAATGAGGTGCAGGTCTACAACTCAGGCTACGATCCGCAGGCCTACTCACAACTCAGTCCCGGCTGGGTGCTCCTGGCGCGCCTGATCCAGGAGGCGATCGCTCAGGGCTGCGTACGCTTCGATTTCCTGCAGGGGGATGAAGACTACAAGCACCGGTTCGGCGGCGTCGATGAGCCGGTGTACCGGACGCTCATCCGCCGTTAGAGACCAGCGGACGGGCGCCCGCCCTCTCAACGTCTCATTTGCTGATTCGCCCATTCGCTGATTTACGTCCCATGCGCGTTATTGCTGGCACGGCCAAAGGCCGCACCCTACAATCTGTCCCCGGTGACAGCACTCGTCCGATCACCGACCGGGTGAAGTCGGCGCTCTTCAGCATTCTCACCTCCCAGGAGATGGTGGATGGCTGCCGATTCCTCGACCTGTTCGGCGGCACCGGCGCGGTTGGCATCGAGGCGCTCAGCCGCGGCGCGGTCGAGGCGGTGTTCTGCGAACGCGACCGGGCGGCGCTGCAAACGCTCCACCGCAACCTGGCATCCACCGATCTCGCCGAGCGCGGCCGGGTGGTGTCGGGGGATGCCTTTGCCTATCTGGCGCGGCCCGCGCTCTCAGCGTTTGATGTGATCTATATTGCTCCACCCCAATATCACGAGCTTTGGCTGCGCGCGCTACGCATGATCGACGCCCGGCCTGAACTTGTGGCGGATCACGGCCAGGTCATCGTACAGGTTTTTCCGAAGGAATGGACTGAACCCGATCTGACTCATCTCATGCTGCTGGATCGGCGGCAATACGGCAGCACGGCGCTCTTTTTTTTCCGCCGCAAGGAGTAGGCTATGGCGCACGCCCCTGCGACCGGCGCCCCAGAGACGATCTTTCTCGAAAACCAATCGCTCATGGCTCTGCACCTGACAGCCATGGATTTGATCAATCGGTTGGACCTGCCGGATTTGTTGGCTGCTGTGCTCAGCCGAGCGATTCAACTGATGACCGCTGATTATGGTTGGGTGTACCTCGTCAACGCGCGAGCGCAGACACTCGAGCTGCACGCGCGTGTCGGCAGCTACCACCCGTCAAGCGGTCAGGCGCTGGCTCATGGAGAAGGGCTGGCCGGCCGCGTCTGGGCCACGGGCCAAGCCCTTGCGGTGGATGACTACAGCACCTGGCCGGGTCGTTCGTCGAAGCGGTCACCCCAGACCGCTCATGCAGTGGCCGGCGTACCGCTCACCGTGAACGAACACATCGTGGGCGTCCTCGGCGTCTCGCTGCGGCAGCC
The DNA here is from genome assembly GCA_025454565.1 of Anaerolineae bacterium. Lineage (GTDB taxonomy): Bacteria > Chloroflexota > Anaerolineae > CG2-30-64-16 > CG2-30-64-16 > JALOOE01. The sequence goes on along the minus strand of JALOOE010000029.1, from coordinate 6,647 downwards.
AGGCCGCACTTTCGGGCCACAGGAAATCAGCCTGTTGGCGCGTTTCGGCCAACTAGCCGCCGCTGCCTTGGAAAACGCGCGCCTCTACGAGGCCGCACAGCGTCAGGCACGCGAGCTGGAACTGCTGGATCGGGTGCGCACCGCACTGGCGCGCGAAATGGATCTGGCCAGCCTGCTCAGGACGATCGTTGAAGCGACCGCTGAGACGTTTGGTTACCGTCTGGTGAGCCTTTATCTGTTGTGCGATGGCGTTCTATTTCTTCAGCACCAGCAGGGATACGCTCGGATTCCCGAGACCGTTCCCATTTCGCATGGTGTGATTGGCCGCGTCGTTCGGACCGGGACACCCGCCCTGGTGCCGGATGTGCGATCGGATTCCGATTATGTGGCGGCCGTGCCCGGCGTCGATTCCGAGATCTGTGTTCCACTGCGCGACCAGGGTCAGGTGGTCGGTGTGCTCAACGTAGAGTCGACCGAAGGCCTCGCTTTATCCGAAGCGGACCTGCGCTTGTTGACGGCGATCAGCGAGCATGTCAGCATCGCCATCGAGCGCGCCCGTCTTTATAGGACGGCACGGGAGAACGAGCGGAAATACCGGTCAGTCGTCGAGAATAGCACCGAAGTAATCTTTCAAATCGGCGCTGACGGAAACTGGCGCTTCCTCAATCATGCCTGGACGGAGATCACAGGCTATATGCTGGCCGGGAGCATCGGCCAGCCGGTCCTGAGATTCGTCCATCCGGCCGATTACCACCGCGCCTCCGAGCGCGGAAAGCGCCTTCTTGGTGGCCAAGAGACAAGTTGCCGGTGTGAGCTGCGCATTGTGACGCGCACTGGCGACATCCGCTGGATCGAGGCCAGGGCGCATGTCCTTCCCGCGGCCGATGGAACCGTATCCGGGATCTCAGGTATCATTAACGACATTACAGAGCGCAGATTGGCCGAGGCGGAACTGGAGCGCCAACGCGACTTCGCCTTGCAGGTCATGAACGCGTTGGGGCAAGGCCTGGTGGTCACCGGGTTGGATGGTCGCATCGAGTATGCTAACGCGGCCGCGGCCGAAATGACCGGCTATCCAGCCGAATTCGCCATCGGCAGGTTCCCCGAAGAATTCGTGCGTCACGAAGATCGCGTCCTGCTCGCCGACCCTCGCTTGCGACGAGACGCCGGTGTTACGACTACCACCACGCTCGAGTTGAACGCGCTTAAGGTGGATGGTAGTTTGCTGCCCGTGCTGGTCACCGAGACGCCGCGCCTGCGCGATGGCAAGATCGTCGGTTCCATCGTCTTGCTCACGGAACTGACAGAGTACAAGCGCCTCGAAAACAACCTGGCTCAGGCGCGTGATGCTGCGCTGGCGGCGTCGCGCGCGAAATCGGACTTTCTGGCGACGATGAGCCATGAGATTCGCACGCCGCTCAACAGCATTATCGGCATGAATGAACTGCTGCTCGGCACGATACTGACGCCGGAGCAGCATGAATACGCCATGGCGGTGCAAATCTCGGGTGAAGGCCTGCTCGCGCTCGTGGACGAAATCTTGGATTTTTCCAAGGTCGAGGCCGGCAAGCTGATCATCGAGAAGGTCGATTTCGAGCCGGCGACCATCATCGAGCAAGCGATTGCGATGTTCGCGCCGCGCACGCAAGCGAAACGCCTGCGGCTCACTTCCGTGATCGCGCCGGATGTGCCGATGCAGGTCGCCGGCGATCCCGATCGGCTGCGGCAGATCCTGATCAATCTGGTCAGCAATGCCGTCAAATTTACGGAGCAGGGCAGCATCGAGGTGCAGACGACCGTCGAGACGCTTGCTGAGGGCGGGGTCACGTTGCGCTTTGTCGTCAGCGATACCGGCATCGGCTTGTCTGAGGCCGCACGGCGCCGCATCTTCGAGCCGTTCACCCAGGCAGATAGCTCCACGACTCGCAGATACGGCGGCACCGGGCTGGGCCTGGCGATCTCCAAGCGCCTTGTTGAGTTGATGGGCGGCCAGATCGAGGTCGAGAGCGAAACAGGCCGCGGTTCGCGTTTCTCTTTTACCGCGCGATTCGCCTCTGCGACGGCTATGGCATCTCCCGTCCCTCGTTGTCGGCCACTAGACGATCCTGTCGATGCCGAGGTCGACTGGCTTTCGGGCCAGCATCCTCTGATCCTCCTGGCCGAAGATGATCCGATGAATCAGCGGCTAACTGTGCTCCAATTGGAGAAATCGGGCTACGCGGTGCGAGCTGTCGCCGATGGTCGAGCCGCGGTCGCTGCGCTGGCGGCCGATCCCGGCGCATACGCGCTGGTTCTTATGGATTGCCAGATGCCCGAGATGGACGGATTCGCAGCTACCCGCGAGATACGTGCGGTGGAGCTCAACAGCGGCCGGCATGTGCCGATCGTTGCCATGACTGCCAACGTGATGCACGGCACCGTGGAGGCGTGCATTGCAGCCGGTATGGACGATTATATAAACAAGCCGGTGCACTATGCCAACTTGAGGCAGGTGGTGCAGCATTGGGCGCCTGCATCGGCGGTGCACTCGGCTCCGCTGGATGGCAGCGCCGATGTGATCTTGACTGGCGCGGACAGCCACGCCATCGTCTCTGGCACAATGCCGTCCAGCCGTCAACCGGAGCAAGGCACCCTGGATGCTGCCACCATCGCCGGCCTGTGGGAGCTTGAAGCGGAAGGTGCGCCCGGTGTTTTCGATGAGCTCGTCGAGTTGTTCAACGATAACGTTGCGGCGTACCTGTCCGCGATCGAAACTGCGATCGCTCAGGGCGACGCCGAGGCGCTCTTCCAGGCGGGGCATGGCCTGAAAGGCAGCGCGGGCACGATGGGCGCCCTGCGGCTGGAGACACTCGGCGCCCATCTGGAGACGCTCGGCAGCACCGGCAAGACCGACGGCGCACAGGTGCTTCTGAACAAGGCGCGCGATGAGCTGTCTGCCGTGCGGCAGGCGCTGGCGGCGTTGCCGCGCAATCCGGCATCATGACCGCATCCGCCGCCCACCGGCCCTGGCGCGCCTGGATCATTGCCAGCCGGCCGCGGACACTCCCCGCGGCGATTGCGCCGGTCATGGTGGGCGCCGCGGTGGCGCTCCACGACGCGGCGTTCCAACCACTGGCCGCGCTGGCCGCGCTCTTCGCCGCGTTGATGATCCAGATCGGGTCGAATTTCGCTAACGACCTGGGCGATTTTCATCGGGGCGCCGATCGCGAGGGCCGCGTGGGGCCGATCCGCGTCACGACGGCCGGACTGCTCACGCCCGGCCAGGTCAAGGCCGGCATGGTCGTCGTGTTCGGGCTGGCCGCGTTGGCCGGCCTGTATCTGATCGCCGTCGGCGGCTGGCCGATCCTGGTCGTCGGCGTGGCCTCGATCCTGGCGGCCGTCGCCTACACGGTCGGGCCGCTGCCGTTCGGCTACTACGGACTGGGCGATCTGGCCGTGTTCGTCTTCTTTGGGCTGATTGCCGTGGTCGGGACCTACTACGTCCAGGCGCTTCAGGTTACGCCGCTGGCGATCCTCGCTGCCGTGCCGATGGGCTGCCTGATCACCGGCATCCTGGTCGTGAACAACATCCGGGATGCCGACTCCGACCGCGCCGCGGGCAAGCGCACCCTGGCCGTGCTGCTGGGCCGGCGCGGCGCGCGCATCGAATACAGCGCCCTCATCGGCGTCGCCTACGCGATCCCGTTCATTCTCTGGCTTGGGCTGGGGCTGCGTCCCACCGTGCTCCTGCCGCTGCTCACCCTGCCGCTCGCCATCCGGCTCGTTCGCACAGTGACGGTTGTTCTCGGCCCGCCGCTGAACCGTGCGCTGGCCGGGACGGCGCAGTTGGCGGTGTGGTATGCGCTGGCGTTTGCGGTCGGGCTGGTGGTGGGATGACGAGAAGGGACCAATCATGACAACTTGCTCAGCCAGCCAGGCAAGTCAACCAGACTCATCAGGCATGGCGGCCACCTCCGACAGCGTGCCCGATGTCTTGTTGCGCGATGACTGATGCCCGGCAATCGCAATCGGCGTGCGCCATATTGCGCGCACCCTGATCGCGATCTCGGCGAACGGGCAACGCTATCGCCATCTGTTCGAGGGTATACTGATCTGCATCGAGCGATGAACCGTGACCCCAGGGCCAAAGGAGATTGCTCAAGAATGCAATTAGCTGAACTACGCCAGGTGCTCAGTGACTATTTCAGCGAAGAAGAGATCCGCACCCTATGCTTCGATCTGAGCATAGACTATGACGATTTGCCTGCCACTGGCAAGGCGAACAAAGTTCGAGAGTTAGTCAAATATCTTGAACGCCGTGACCGCATTCCAGACTTGGAGAGTGCTGTCCGCCGGCAGCGGCCCAACATTCCTTGGGATGACACTGGCGAGCCGTCCACCGCATTCGCTTCATCTCAGACTAAGCCGCGCGGGCATTCAACCAGGGTGAGGAACCTGAAATGGGGTCTTGCACTGGCTGCGATCGTGGTGTTCGGCGTGATCATAGCAGCATCAAGCGGCTGGCTTCCGACCCCGCGGCAGTTGCCTCCGGCGGTGACGCCTCCCGTATCCAGCTCGTCCTCCCAGCGTGGCACGCCGGCGCCATCGGCGGCCAACCTGGAGCGTACCTGTATCGACGTCTATCTGAGCGATATTCCTCTCGCCAAGCAGATCAGCATCGAAGTTGGGGAGAGCGCCCGAGATTTGACGATCCCAGCGGCCGAGCGTAGCGGCAGCAAACCCATTGGGCCGTTGGCAATTCGACTTACGCAACTCGGCCAACCCATCGGCGTTGTCAAGCTCCTGGTCTTGCATCAAGGCGATGCAATTTCGTCATTTGCAGTCGGGGCCGTGGTCGATGGGCAGTGTGATCCAGTTACTGGTCACAGAAACATCGGGCGTCCTGGCGCAGGCACCACACTGGAAGACTGGGATGCATTAGGAATACCGATAGCTGGCAATACCTATGTGCTCCGTCCGGGGTGGCAAGGCGACCACATCGAATTCAGCTTACGAGAGCTACAATGAGGCGCGATCCTCGAAGTCAGCGTTTACCGCGCTCTGCGCGCTGGTGTTTGCGATGGGGATGATGGTGGGATGACGGACGGCGGGCGGGAGACGGATGCCCGATCATGCATCGTGCAGTTCTTCGATCAACCTGATCGCCGCGGCTGGATCGACCCAGAGCAGGCTGCGCACCTGCACCGCGACTGCGCCCGCCTCGAAACATAACCGGGCATCTTCCAGTTTCGTAACCCCGCCCACTGCGACGAGCGGGAGGCCCAGGTCGAGCGGTACCACAGCGCGCAGCGCGTGGAGCGTGAACGGAAATGCGGCGGGGCCTGCCGTCGGGCCATCGATCAGGGCGCCGCTGGGGGCCAGACCAGTCGCCGGCGCCCCGGTACCGATCACCAGGGCATCCGCCCCGGCGCTGGCGCAGGTTGGCGCAAGCGCGACCGCGCGCTGCGTCGGCATTTTGACCAAGACCGGCAACGTTGTGCTCCGGCGCACCGCGCCGATCCAGGCTGCGGCGTCGCTGCGATGCGCGACCTGCGGCAGTTGCAGCTCGATCCCCGCCACACTTGGCTCCTCCTCCAGATGCGCCGCCAGCCGCCCCCAATCGTCCGGTGTGCTGCCTGCCAGCGCCATGATGATCGGCGTGCCCAGGCGGCGCCAATCGAGCGCATGATCTTCGATCACGCGGCGGTAGCCGGGGTTATGATCCCCCGACACCAACACGAAACCTGCCGGCGTCTCGGCCAGCCGCGGCGGCGATTGCCCGCGGCGCGGCCGCCACGATACCGGCGGCGTCACGATCGCGCCGAACATGGCGGCCGTGATGCCCGGCGGCCACGCGTCGGCATAGCCCACCGCGCCGGCCCCGGCGAGCAGCGGCGAGGCGAGGGTCAGGCCGTGTTTGTTGTGAGGCGCTAACTCGATGGTCATAGCCTACGAGGGAAAGGATAGGGCGGGAGTGAATCCCGCCCTGATTGCTAACAGGATCACGCTGCGCAAGCCGCGCCCCGCGTGAGAGACCAACTACTGGTATGTGACCTGTGCAGTCACCGAATCCAGCGAAAAGTCGCGGCTGGTGTTTGAGGCGACGTCCGTGATGCGGAGCTGCAGGCTTCCGAGATTGGTGCTGCTCCAGGCGCCACCCCAGAGATCGGAGCCGCTTCCCAGGACGTAGGCGGTCTTGGTCTTGCTGAGAGTCGGCGTCACTTTGGCGGCGGTCCAGGTGGCTCCCCCGTCGGCGGAGAGCTCGACATACATCTTGGGCGCGCCGTTTGTGTTGTCCACCTTGGCCTCCAGCCTCACCTCGATGCCTTTGATCGTTGCGCTGGCCGGCACACCGAAGGCGAAGCCCTGGAACACGTGGCGATCTTTCTGTGTGCTGGTGTAGGTCGTGCTGGTACCGTTGCCGCTGTTGTTGTCCACGGCGAACACATTATCGCTGGCATAGGCGTTAGCAGGGTTGCCTTCGAAGCCATTGTTGTCGCCGCTGTTGGTCGTGACCGGCGCATTCGCCGTCGGGCTCTTGAAGCCGGTAACGCTCGGCTGCAGCGGGGTGGATAGGGTACCGCCACTCACAGCCAAGGCATATTTCTGTGGCCCACTGGGAATGTTGTAGCCCTTGATCTCGATCGTCCACATGCCGGCCGTGGCGG
>JALOOE010000556.1 GCA_025454565.1 Anaerolineae bacterium | reverse complement strand
TCTTGAAGACCGCGATCAGGTTATGAAAGACCTCGACGGGGAGATTGTGGCCGTCGAGCGCCATCTCCAGCGTCGATGCGTGGCGGCGGGCGCGCATGGCGAAGACGTTGTTCTTCACCGAGGTGAGCAGGTTCGAGGCCAGGGCGTTCTTGTGCGCCAGGTAGGTATCCATGTAGCCGTCCCAGGCTGAGCGCCGGGCCGCGCGGTCGGGCCCGGCCAGGATCTTGCTCAGGGTGCCCTGCGTCACGGGCTGCGCATCGCCGCTCAGGGCCACGGCTGCCGGGAACCTGAAATCGGCGTCGGTCAACATGCTGAAAGTCGTCTCGACGTTGGCGGCGGGCGCGGCGAAGGCGAAGAGCCCCAGCAACTCTTCCACCTCGGCCGAGCGGACGTGCGCCTGCTTGCGGAGCAGGTTATCGATATAGTGGCCCAGATACGCCAGCCGGCCATCCTCGGCCGGCCACGTGCGCAGCGTCGCCTCGCCGATAGCGAGCAGCTCGGGATCGAGGAAGGCGATGGCCGCCATGACCTGGCCCCACAAGCCCTGCACGCGGCCGTTGCGTTTTGCCGCGGCAGCGTCGTTGGTGTCCACGGCATACGACATGCCCGCGTAGGTGTACAATTTCTGCGCGCGCCCGACCAGGCCCTGGATCGCGGTCATGGCATCGGCCAGCACAGCCGGACCGTCGGCCAGATGCCCCTGGTACTGCTGCAAGCCGGCCAGATCAGCGGCGACGCCGGCGCATTCGGCCTCCCACGCCTCGACGGTGGGGAAGACGCTGGGCGCGTTCCAGGTGTATTTTGGGTCGATCTCGCTGTGAGTGGGAAGGGTTGTTTGCGTCACGGTGAAAGCCTCTCTTCGGGTGATCTGGTACTTTGCGCGAAGATTACCACACGAGGGGCGCCTGTGTCGATGGCGATCGGCGCGTGTCCTTCGCCGGTGGCCAGAATGGCGCCGTTCTTGGGGTCGATCACGCGATACGGGGCGGGCACGCCGTCAGTGCGGGCCAAGCGCAAAACGCCGCCGTTGGGGAGATAGACGATGAAGAGCTTGCCCGGCACGATCAGGCCGGCCCGGCCGTAGGTATGGCGATAGTCAGGCTCCATCCCGGCGAAGGGCAGCCCGTCGAAGATGCGGGAAAGGATGCCGACGTAGTTCGAGCCTTCGAAATCGAGCGCCTCGCGCCAGCTCGCATCGCGCGCCATGCACCACGGTTCGTGCGCCTCCTGCCGGTCGAGCCGCCACTGCCACAGGCTGCCTGCCCCGTAGACGACCCCCATCGTGCCACCGGCGGTCAGGTTGTTCCAGGCTTCGTGCCCCTGCCGCGTGTTCGCCGTTGTGGCCCGTCTGGCACCATTGGAAGTCCAGCCATGCCCGATCCTGGTAGGCCCACGGATGCTGGTGCGGCGCGTAGTGGATGCCGGTGGGCTGCCTGTAGGCGTCCCACCGCTCGATTTCCCAACCGGCCGGATCGACCCCGGGGGCCAGCCCATCACCGTCGGCAGCCACCAGCCAGATGGCGGGTTGCGCGCCATAGCGAGCCACCAGATAGCGGCAGTAGCGGGCATACTCGATGGGCGGAATCACTGGCCCGGCCACGTCCAGTCCCTTCCAGCCGTAACCATGAAAGACCGGCTGCCACACCGGGACGATCTCGTGTCGGCGCAGGATGTCGGCCAGACCATCGAGATACTGGAAATATGGGACATTTATCCGGTTGATGTGGCCGTCCGGCAGATCCTCGAAGCCGACCGCAAAGCCGTCGTGCTCGGTGCGGCTGCGCGGGCCGCGAGCGCGGCGATCGGGCTGAACCGACATCAGCAGCGCCGCGTTGAAGCCCTTCGCATGGCGATCCCGGGCATAGATTTCGCACTGCTCGTGGGTGGCGCGCCAGGGCAACGCCCAGGCAGTGTCGGCCGCGAGCAACGCGGGCGAGCCGTCGGCGTGCAGCAGGTTGCGGTGGCCGGCCGGGATGTGCCAGAAGCCGTGGCGCTCGAAGCGATCTGCCGGCCCGCCCGGTTCCACGCGCACCTCCCCGGTGCAGCCAGCCAGCCCTGGATCGTGCGGCGCGCTGAAGCTCTCCCAGCGCCAGACGCCCGATGCGAGCGGCGACACAAAACGCACGCGCCAGGTCTCTCCACCATCCCAAAAGGCTGGGCGGATCAGCTCGGCGCCATCGGAGTGAACGAACTTGACGTGGACATCGACATCGGTGTAGGGATTGGCGTAACGGGCGACCGTGGATAGCGCGAACGCGATCTGTTGCCACGGCGCACAGGTGGTGGTCATGTTGTGCCCCCCTGGATGGTTGAGTCTCGGAGCTTGCCCCTAAGGGTGATATCGCCCCCTGAAGGTTCAGACGGTTGACGGTTGAAAGTTTGAGGTTTCGGAGCTTGTCCCCAGGGGCAATATCGCGCCCCCAGGGCCTCGCGTTTCAACGCGCTCAAGAGATCGTCAGTGTGGGGTGGCCCAAAAGCCCTCGTGCACAGCGCGCGCTTCTCTATCCAGCGCCGGCGCCGGGCCGCTCACCGTGACATGGCGTTGGCTGTGCGCGAAGACTTCGCGGCAAGGGAGCAGCAGGTGTTCGGGCGACGGGCCGATGATGGCATAGAGGTCGATCTCGCTGAGGGCAAAGACGACGCGACCGATCTGGCTCCAGTGAATGGCGCCGGCGCACATGGCGCACGGCTCCGTGCTGGAATAGAGGGTGCAGCGCGCCAACTGCTCCGGCGAGAAGCGCTGCGTGGCGAGTCGCACCAGGTTAGTCTCGGCGTGGCCGGTGCAATCCCGCTCGGTGATCACGGTGTTCTCCGCTGTCAGGATGACATGGGTATCGGCGTCCACGAGCACGGCGCCGAAGGGATGGTTGCCATGATCGCGGGCCTGCCATGCGACTGAGATCGCTGCGCGGAGATGCTGGATATCGAATTCGTTCATGAAACGGCCTCATCTTCCCAAGAAGCGGGTCGTCTGCGGGTGATGGCGCTGCGCATGAAGGGTGAATCCTTTCTCGTGTTATGCGGGTTGATGGTGCGATGCTGCGAGCCTGGGCGGCAGGTAAATCGTGAAATCGGTCTGATGTTGCATCAAGACGCTGTGCACCGAGGATAGCTCGCCGCCGGCGACCAGCTCGAGCCGGCTCAAGAGGTCGAATCTCGCGTCTACGACGCGGCCGACCGTCGGGCGCAGCCGGCTGTGCCAGATGGCGTAGGAGCCAAGCCGCCCATCGCGACGGAAATAGTAGCCGCGGCGGGGATGGGTCAACAGCACCAGGCCGGTCTCGAGATCGGCGAATCCGTCGAGCGCGGAGGGCGCCGCGCCGGTATCCGCAAGCTCCAGGCGCGCATCCGCCCAACTGTTAGCCGTCACCATGCGATATGACCGGTAGCGGCCCAGGCGCGCGTCATAGTCGCAGTCGAAGCGGATGCTTGCCTTATGCCAGGGCAGTTTCCACAGCTGCCGCGGCACAAAGACGGCCGGCGAATCGAGCGAGGTGCCGAAGAACCACACCGCGTGCTCGCCGGTTTCCGTATCCGTGACGTATGCCCGATAGTTGGTTTGTCCGAAGCGTCCCTTGAGCCAGGGGAAGCGGGCGAGGCGAAAATCCTGATCGACGAAGGGTACCACCGATACTAGGGCCGTTTCGCCTCCGCCGCAGTCGATCAGATCCGGCGCAAAGCGCGGGTGGATGTGACGACGCAGGATGTCGGGAGCGACCCGGTACGTCACAATCGCGAAATGAGACAGCGTCGTGACCACGTCGATCCCGGACGTGGGCTGACGTGCGAGCAGTTCATCGGTGAACGATAGTGGATTCATGCCCTCGGCCAAGTCGGATGCCGCCGCGTAATGGGCCGCCGCGCCTGAAACAGTCATCCATCCGATTCAATCACATCTGCGCCAGGACGCCACGCATTTGCTGCATAAATCATGCTGTATCGGCCGCATCAAGCCCGCACCAGACCCAGCTCGCATCCCACAAACGCCGCGCTTTCTGTTCGTCATACGACTCGTCGCTTGAGCGTCGCTCTTTGCCATCGGTGATGAATTTGCCGCCCACGCCTTCAAGCTGAGGATCGGTGGCCGCGATCATATACGAGGCAGACGCCTGTTCCAGTGAACGCGCAAAGGGCATCCGTGCCAGGATTTGCTTGTACAGGAAGCGATCGAGCGGCGACGTCCGGCGGTCGGCGATCGCCTCAGGCACGAAACCCGGGCACACCGCATTCGAGGTGACGCCGGTGCCCGCCAGCCGGCGCTGCAACTCATACGTGAACCACACGTTCGCCAGTTTCGAGTTCCGGTAGAAGATGTTGGCGTTGTAGTACTTCTCCCCTTTCAGGTTG
>JALOOE010000555.1 GCA_025454565.1 Anaerolineae bacterium | reverse complement strand
GTGTGGAAGTTTTCCACCGACGGCGCCTACTCGGCCGGCGCGGCGGGCATCCCCTCGCTGGGCTTCGGCCCGGAGGAAGAGCAATACGTCCACACCGCGTTGGATCAGGTGAGTCTGTGCAAACTGCGCAAAGCCGCCGCGTTCTACGCGCTCTTTCCTTTCGCCTACGGCCGATAACAAACGCCGGAAAAGCGCCAACAATACGCAACACGCAATACGCATCACGGAACCGAGGCCACCCATGACCACCCATTCCACCCTGTTCATCACCCACCGCGGCGAGCGGCATCAGCAGGACGCGCTGAGCGCCGCGCCGGCCGAGCTTGACATCACGCTGCGTCGCTCGCCCACGAAAGAAGAGATCATCGCGCTGCTGCCCGGCAAAGAATTCCTGATCACCGAGCGCAGCGGCGAGATCGATGCCGACATCATCCGGGCCGGCAAAGATCTGCGCTTGATCCAGCGGCTCGGCGCCCAGACGCACGACATCGACCTCGATGCGGCGCGGGCGGCCGGCATCCCCGTCTGCTATCTGCCGGTGCTGAGCTGCATCCGCGTGGCCGAGCACATTGCGACGAGGACTACTTCGCCTACAACTGGGCAGGCCGGCAGGATATCCGCGGGCTCTGGGGCGCCACGGTGGGCATCCTGGGCTACGGCGAGATCGGCACGGAGCTGGCGCGCCGGTTGGCCGGCTTCGGCTGCAAGGTGCTCTACAACAAACGCAGCCCGCTGCCTGCCGCAGCCGAGCGCGAGATGGGCATCCAGTTCGCCGCGGTCGACGAACTGGTGGCGACGAGCGACTACGTCTGCATGTTGCTGCCGTTGTTTCCAGAGACTGAGCAATCGCTCAATCGGGAATTCTTCGCTCTGATGAAGCCAGGCGCGATCTTCGTCAGTTGCGGTGGCAGCGGTGTCGTCGATGATGAGGCGCTCGCCGAGGCGGTCGCGTCCGGCCATCTGTACGGCGCAGCGGTCGACACCTTCACCTTCGAGCCGATTGCATCGGACAGCCCGCTCCTGCCTGTGGCGCGCAACCCGCAGGCCAACCTGGTGCTCACGCCGCACACGGCCGCCGGCGCTTCGTCGGCGGATCGCAGCGGTCGGGTCGATGATTACGCCAACCTGCTGCGAGTCCTGAAGGGCGAAGCGCTTGTGGGGCGGCTGGCATGAGGGGAACAGATTGGTAGTCTACGCTCATTTGATGTAGAATGGGTTTCGAACAGAGCATGGTATATTTGTCGGAATTGTCGTTCCGCGATTTTACGCGCTCTGGGAGGATGACCTCATGCGCAGCATTCTCATCGAGAACGGCGCCGTGGTCACGGTCGATGACGCGGGCAGCGTCTATAACTCCGGTTATCTGTTCATAGTTGGTGATCGGATCGCGGCGCTCGGAGCCGACCAAGCGCCCGTCGAACTGCGCCAGCGAGCGGATACTGTCATCGACGCGTCGCACATGGCCGTCATGCCCGGCATGGTGAATGCCCACACGCACCTGTTCCAGACGTTCCTGCGCGGCCTGGCCGATGACAAACCGCTGCTTGAATGGCTCAAGGTCGCCATCTGGCCCGTGGCCCAGGCGCTCACCGAAGAAGATGCTCACGTCGCCGCGCTGCTCGGTCTGGTGGAGAATATCCGGGGCGGCGCCACGGCCGTGATTGACCACCAATACGTCCACACGGAGCCGGGGAACGACGATGGGGTTTTCCGAGCCGCGCAGGAGACCGGAGTCCGTTTCCTCCTTGCGCGTGGTTGGGCCGACGTCAACTATCATCCGGCTTTCATGGAGACGCCCGACCGGATCGTCGCGGAGATGGCGCGTTTGCGGGCGACGTGGGACGGCGCGGCGAACGATCGCCTCCGTCTGGAGTTCGGGCCGCTGATCCCCTGGGGCTGCACGCCCGGCACGATGCGTCGTACATACGATCTGGCGCAGGAGTGGGGCGTCGGCACGCATATCCACGTCGCTGAGGCGCGACGCGAGATCGAGATTAGCCTGGAGAGCACCGGACTCCGACACATCGAGTGGCTCGCCGACCTCGGGGTGCTTGGCCCCGATCTGCAGCTCGTGCACAGCGTATGGCTTGACGACGCTGAGCTTGACCTGATCGCCGGCAGCGGCGCCGTGGTGGTGCACTGCCCGGTGTCGAACATGTATCTGGCTTCCGGTGTCGCCCGTGTGCCTGAGATGCGGCGTCGCGGCATTCCCGTGGCGCTTGCCACCGATGGCCCCGGTAGCAACAATAACCAGGATATGCTCGAGGTGCTCAAGACGACCTGTCTGCTGCAGAAGGTCGCGGCGCTCGACGCGATGGCTCTGTTGCCGGAGGATGCCGTGTGGATGGCTTGCCGCGGCGGTGCCGCGGCATTCGGTCAGCCGGCGCAGATCGGCTCGCTTGAGGTCGGCAAAAAGGCCGATGTCGTGCTGGTTGACCTGAATACGCCGTTGGCGATGCCGGTGCACCGGCCGGTCTCGGCGTTGGTCTATAACGTGAGTGCTGGCAACATCGACACGGTCATCGTCGACGGCAAAATCCTGATGCGCGGCAAGAAGGTGTTGTGCGTCGATGAAGAGGCGCTGCTTGCTGAAGCCCGGCAGGTTTGCTGCCGGCTTTTCGAGCGGGCCGGCGTCTCGGTCAACAGGTAGCGCGCAACGCCTGCCTCAACACATAGGTTCCAACTTACGCCTAACCTGAAGGAGATCTGAAACCAATGAACACCCGGCTTTTCCAGAAGGATTTCATCACCACGCCCGATTGGACCGTGGAGGACTTGAACACCATGATCGACCTGGCGTTCAAGCTGAAGGGTGATTTTGCGACGGGGGTGCTGCACGACCACATCCTGCGCGCCAAGACCTTGTATATGCTCTTCTTCGAGGAATCGACCCGGACGCGCAACTCGTTCGAGACCGGCATGACGCAATTGGGCGGCCATGCGATCTGGTTGACGCCTAAGGCGACCCAAATCGGCCACGGCGAAAATGCCAAGGACACCGGCATGGTCCTCAGCAGCTACGGCAATGGCATTTCGATCCGCGACTGCCGCACCGGGATCGGCAACAAGTACCTCTACGAGATGGCGCAGTACGCCGATGCGCCCATCATCAACATGCAGGACGACGTGGATCATCCGTGCCAGGCCATGGCCGACCTGTTCACCTTGATGGAGCTGTTCGGCCGCGATCTCCGCGGTCGCAAATTCGTCGTCTCCTGGACCTACGCGCCGAAGTATGTACGCCCGTTGAGCGTGCCACAATCGCTGGTCTGGCTGATGCCGCGCTTCGGTATGGACGTCACCGTGGCTTATCCGAAGGGCTATCACCTGATGCCGGAGGTGATGGACAAGGCTCGCCAATATGCGGATGAGGCCGGCACCACCCTCACCGAGACCAACGATATGGACGAGGCGTTCAAGGACGCCGACTTCCTCTATCCCAAGTCGTGGGGGCCGATCATGGTCACCGAGGATGAGGCAGAGGTGGAGGCGATGGCAGCGCAGAACACCGGCTGGCGTGTGACCCAGGAGAAGATGGCGTTGGCTAAGAAGCATGCCGTCTACATGCACTGCATGCCGATCGATCGCGGCCA
>JALOOE010000554.1 GCA_025454565.1 Anaerolineae bacterium | reverse complement strand
CGCCATCACGCACGCCACGAAAGGCGGTCGCGTCGCCGATCACCCGGCCCAGCACGTTGACCGGGCTGTCGGCGCGCGGCGCCGGCCCGTCGCTGGCGGGGGTCGGGCCGAAGAAGATGCAGAACGCGTGTCCCACGGGCCAGTAGCCCAACTCGCCCACGGCCACGTCGGCGCGTGCTTCCGATGCCTGTTTGGCGACCACGGGGATCTCGAAGTAGATCTCGTCGCCCCAGGTGTTGGCGCGGCCGTCGATGGGCAACGCATCCCACACCTGGTGCGCGGTCGGACTGTCATTCAACTCGGCGGGGAGGGTGACGCTCCCCGCCGTGATCTGAATGCGCCACATGGCTTCTCCGCTAGTCGGCAGTCACGAACGTCCCATTCTGCAGATCGGCCAGCGCCTGCATGATCTCCTGGCGCGTGTTCATCACGAAGGGCCCGTAACGAGCGATCGGCTCGCCCAGCGGCTTGCCTGAGACCAGGAGAAAGCGCGCACCCTCGTCTCCTGCACGGGTCTGGACGACATCGCCGTCGCCGAAGACGATGAGCCTGGGACTGGCGAGCGGCCGGTCGCTGTCTCCGAAGAGCGCCGAGCCCTCGAAGAGATAGGCGAACGCGGTGTGGCCGGCCGGCGCCGGATGCGCATAGGTGACGCCCGCCGGCAGCCGGATATCCAGGTAGGTCGGCTCGGCCGCGATCTCGGTGACGGGGCCACGCACGCCGCCAGCTTCCCCCGCCACCACACGGATGCCCACGCCATCCGCCAATTGCGCTTCCGGGATCGACGCGGCCAGATATTCCTGATAGCGCGGCCGGGTCATCTTCAGCCTGGCCGGCAAATTGACCCAGAGCTGGAAACCGGCCATCTTACCGCTCACCGGCTGCGGCATCTCCTCGTGCATGATGCCCCGGCCCGAGGTCATCCACTGCACGTCGCCCGCGCCGATCGTGCCGGCATTGCCCAGGCTGTCGCGGTGCGTCACCTTGCCGGCGAGCATGTACGTCACCGTCTCGATGCCGCGATGCGGATGCATCGGAAAGCCGGGCAGGTAGTCAGCCGGGTTATCCGATCCGAAATGATCGAACAGCAGGAACGGATCGAGATAATCGAGCGCCCGGCCCGCGATGCTCCGCCTCAGGCGCACGCCCGCGCCCTCCATGACGACCTGCGGCTCGATGACTTGTTGGATCTGTCTTACCTGGTTCATGTGCCTCCACTCCACACTCGTAGTCTTGAAACGACCTTCTGATCGTGTCGGTGAGTTCCGGGCTGGCAATCAACAAGGCAAAAATGGCTAAGAACAGGATCGCAATCCATAGGTTCATCCGGTTGTTGCGCTTCGGCTCAGGCGTTGCGTCGCCAGGTGTAGGCTGCGGAGACGCGCTCACGGCCACAACCGGCGCCACGGCAACGGCGCTCGGCGCGGCAACCGGAGCCGCGGCCATCGCGACCACAGGCGCGGGAGCCGCGGTCACGGATGCCGGCGGCGAGCTTGTCACTACAGGCGGCAGCGCAGCCGCTGTGGGCGTGAGGGCCGGCGCCGGCCGGGTCGCCGGGTCGACGCGGAACGGCTTACCCGGCGGCGGCTGATCGGCCGCGCGGCACACATGCTCGACTGCGAGCCAGCCGCGTCCCGCGCAGAACGCGCAGCTCTCGACCCAGGCCGGCAGAGTTGCGCCGCACTCGCTGCAGAATTTCCCCTGCTGGGGGACGCCGCAATGGCTGCTGGCGACGAACTGCCATTCGCCCAACCTGCCGCATTGCGAGCAGCCGCGCCAAACGATCGCTTCCCCGCATCGGGGACATGCCGACTCAGCCGGCTGTTCCTTCGGAAGCCCGTCGCTCACACTTTCACCCCTTCCTCGCAAAGACCCGTTAGCTTTCACCCAAAGCGGTCGCGGGCGACCACGCGAAACCCCACGCTGCAATCGCGGTAGTGCGGATTCAGCCGGCCCCGCGTTGCACAGCGCACGAAACCGGCATCGCCGATGTAAGAACCGCCCCGCACCACGCGGGGCTCTCGGCCGGCCGCGTCGTCATCCGGCGGAGTGGTGTAATTCGGGCGCCACTTGGTCAGACACCACTCCCAGCAATTGCCACCCATATCGAGCACGCCATACGCACTGGCGCCTGAGCGACGTTGGCCTACGGCATCCATCTCGCCTTCCGGGTTGTCGCAGTGGCATAGGGCAGCCTCGGGCGGTCGATTGCCCCATGGGTACAGACGCGCATCGGCGCCCCGCGCGGCCTTCTCCCATTCGATCTCTGTCGGCAGACACACACCAGCCCAGCGGCA
This sequence comes from Anaerolineae bacterium, assembly GCA_025454565.1. GTDB lineage: Bacteria > Chloroflexota > Anaerolineae > CG2-30-64-16 > CG2-30-64-16 > JALOOE01. The sequence continues at coordinate 1,962 of JALOOE010000554.1, read as the reverse complement.
GAACGCCTGCGCGTCATGCCAGGAGACCTGCGTCACCGGGCAGCGTGAGAAGTCCGCCGCGGCGCGCTCAGGCCCGAACGGATGCTGCCAACTGGCGCCACGCACCGACATCCACTCCCCGTCCGTCCAGACCCAGGCCCACCCCGCCTCCTCAGCCGCGGTGCGATAGCCGGTTGCGCGCACAAAAACGGCAAACTGCGCCACAGTCACCGGCACACGCGAGATACGAAACTGCGGCGTGGACAGTCGGTGCTGCGGCTGTTCTGTCTCCAGCGCATCGAGATCGAACGCAGGGTCGCTGCCCATCCGAAAAGAGCCGGTGGGGATGGTCACCCAGTCGAAGGTCAGTGGCACAGACTCCGGCACATGGGACGAGCGCGGCCGCCTGGGTTGCGCGCGGGCAGGACCTGGCGGCCGCGGTTGCGCCACCTCATCCACATCCTCCAGCCCACCCTCTGCCAGCACGTGCTCCAGGTCATCGTCAGAGCCGCGCACCAGTGCGGTGAGGCTCCGCGTGACCGAACTGAGCAGTGTGCGCCGCGGCGTCGATTCGTCGGGTGTGCCCATCGCAAGCACGACTCCCTGGAATAACCCGTGCGATAGTCCCGAACATCACCACAGAGGCACGGAGCACACAGAGGTTTTCAAGAAGTTCTCTGTGTTCTCCGTGTCTCCGTGGTTCGATCTTCCCCCCGCCATGACGGCGCTCACCGGATGCGGCTATTCGCCCCCGATTGCCACAGATCCGCGTTCGAGCCGAGCTTCGCCTTCACCGGCTGCGTCAATCGATCCAGCTCGGCCAGCACATCCGGCGCCAGCGTTCGCCCGATCCCAGCCAGCGATTCGTCCAGTTGCGCCAGCGTGCGCGTGCCGACGATGACCGTGGTCACGCCCGGCTGCGCGGCGGCCCACGCCAGGGCCATGTCGGCCATCGGCATGCCCTGCGCCTCGGCGAGCCGGGCGATGCCGTCGATCGCCGCGAACACCTCAGCCTCCGCGCCGGGCTCGCCATGGCGCGTGCCGGGACGGTCGCTGCTGAAGTGGCGGGTGCGCCGCCGCGTCAGCGGAATTTCGTCGGCGCTGCGCCAGCGTCCGGTGAGGAGGCCCTGCATCAGCGGCATGTAGGCTGCCACGCCGATGCCGTGTTGACGGCAAACGGGCAGAATCTCGAACTCGATGATCCGGTTGAGCAGACCGTAGCCGAGCTGATTCACCTCAATTGGAACGCCGGTGGCGAGCGCCTCTGCCAGTTGCGTCGGCCCGAAGTTACTCACACCGATGGCCCGGATCTTGCCCTCGGCCCGCAGATCCGCCAACGTCGCAAACGCGTCTGCGACGGGATAGTCGGTGATCGGCCAGTGCACCATGTAGATGTCGATGGTGTCGACCCCCAGCCGGCGCAGGCTGGCCTCGCAGTGCTGCCGGAGCGCCGCCGGCTCGGTGTTCTGCGGGCTGATCTTCGTGCCGATGATCGCTTCGGCCCGAAGGCCGGCCAGCGCCCGACCCAACGCGGCCTCACTGCGACCGTCGTTGTACCCTTCGGCGGTGTCGAAGTAGTTGACACCGTTCTCGAGCGCCTGCGCGATGATCGCAGCGTCGTCACGGTCGTCGTGCGCGCCCCAATAATCGCCTTCCTGGCCGCCAAATGACCAGCAACCGAGTCCAAGCACCGACAGTTGGATACCTGACGGGCCAAGCGTGCGTTTCTCCAACGGATCCTCCTCACCCTCTGACTGGGACGTTTCTGCTGTGGAACTCAATCATAATACGTAATGCGCAAATGCGCCAGATGCGATGGCTCACGGAACCGTCGACAAGCGCATCCAGGCTTGGGAAATGTAATTCGCTGGACTGGACATCTGCAAGGTCGTTGCACTATAGTCGTTCCATAATAAACCCTTTGATCTGGAGCAAAGCAATGCAAGACTCGATCTGGCGCCCCGACATTCAGGCCGCGCTCGA
>JALOOE010000553.1 GCA_025454565.1 Anaerolineae bacterium | reverse complement strand
AAGGGCTTCCAGCATCAGTTCTGGCAGGCCGTCAAGCAGGGCTCCGAGCAGGCGGCTGTGGACTACAACGTGGACATCACGTTCGAGGGCCCGGCCACCGAGGCGGAAGTCGACAAGCAGATCGAGATGCTGCAGGCCGCGCTGGCCAAGAACCCGGCAGCTATCTGCCTGGCAGCCCTGGACACCCAGGCCGTGATCCCGCTGTTGGAAGAGGCCAAGGCCAAGGGCATTCCGGTCGTCGGCTTCGACTCGGGCGTCGACAGCGATATCCCAGTAGCGACAGCAACGACCGACAATATCGCAGCCGCCGCACTGGCGGCCGACAAGATGGCCGAGCTGATCGGCGGGGCGGGCCAGGTGGCCGTCCTGGTGCATGACCAGACCAGCCGCACCGGCATCGACCGCCGCGATGGCTTCATCAACCGCATGGCGGAGACCTACCCCGACATCGAGATCGTCAACATCGACTACGGCGCGGGCGACCACCTGAAGTCCACCGACATCGCCAAGGCCGTGATCCAGGCCAATCCCGATCTGAAGGGCTACTTTGGCGCCAACGAAGGCTCGATCATCGGCGTGCTGAATGCGGTGAACGAGCTGGGCAAGGCTGGCGAGATCGTCGTAATCGGCTACGATGCCGGCAAGCAGCAGAAGGATGCCGTGCGCAGCGGCGTGATCGCCGGTTCCATCACCCAGAACCCGGTGGGCATCGGCTACAAGTGCGTCGAAGCAGCCGTCAAGGCCCTCAACGGCGAGGCCGTGGACAAGGTCATCGACACGGGCTTCTTCTGGTATGACGCCAGCAACATGGACGAGGAACAGTTCATCCCGCTGCTGTACGACTGAGCCTGAGCGCAGGACTTCAGAAACCACGGACTGAGCAAGGAGAGCGCAGGAGACCTAGAGCAGACAGGTGGCGTCGTGTAGATTGCTGCTGGCTCACTGGTATCTCTTGCCTCTCCTTCTTTTTTGGTCGCTACTCAGGCGGCGGGCCAAACGTTGGTTGAGTAGCCCTGGGTTGAGTAGCCGTCTGCGGCGTATCGAAACCCGTCTGCGCCGTATCGAAACCAACGTTTGGCTCGCCGCCGGGTGCGAGCACGTTCGGCTTTGCCGTCGATACGGCGGCCAACTCAACCAACGTGCTCGCACCCGGCGGCTAAGTAGTAACCTTTTTTGTTGCGTCTTTTGGTCAACTCCCAGAGGTTCCACCATGGACGATGTCTTGCTCCTGATGGAGGGGATCGACAAAACATTCCCTGGCGTGCGCGCGCTGGACCAGGCCCGCTTCGAGTTGCGCGCCGGCGAAGTGCATGCGCTGGTCGGTGAAAACGGGGCCGGCAAATCGACCCTGATGAAGGTGCTCGCCGGCGTCTACGGCAAAGATGCAGGGCGCATCCTCTATCAGGGCAAAGAGGTCGAGATTTCCAACCCGCGGGCGGCCCAGACCCTGGGAATCAGCATGATCCACCAGGAGTTGAACCTGATGCCGCACCTGACGCTGGCCCAGAACGTCTTCGTCGGCCGCGAGCCGCGCCAGGGTGTGCGCTTCATGCTGGACGAGACTCAGATCAACGCCCAGACCCAGACGTTGTTCGACTCGATGCACTTGAAGCTGGACCCGCGCACCCGAGTCGCCGACCTGACCGTGGCCACCCAGCAGATGGTGGAGATCGCCAAGGCACTTTCCTTCAACTCGCAGGTGCTGATCATGGACGAGCCGACAGCCGCGCTCACCGAGGCTGAGATCGCGGAGCTGTTCCGTATCATCCGCCAGTTGCGCGACAAAGGCGTGGGCATCGTCTACATCTCCCACCGCCTGGAGGAGCTCAAGCAGATCTCCGACCGCATCACCGTCATGCGCGATGGCCGCACCGTGGGCACCGAAGACGCACAAGCGATTTCGATTGACCGCATCATCAGCATGATGGTCGGCCGCACGATCTTCGAAAGCGCGCCGGAAGTCCCGGAACACCCCGACGAAGAGATCGTGCTGGAGGTCAAGCACCTCAACCGTGGCAGCGCCGTCAAGGATGTCAGCTTCAAGCTCAGGAGAGGTGAGATTCTCGGCTTTGCCGGGCTGATGGGAGCAGGACGCACCGAGGTAGCGCGCGTCGTGTTTGGCGCCGATGCCCTGGATTCCGGCGAGATCTACGTGCATGGCAAAAAGGTCGATATCAGACATCCCCGCCATGCAGTGCGGCACGGCATCGGCTACCTGTCCGAGGACCGCAAACGCTACGGGCTGGCGCTGGGCATGGATGTCGAAGCCAACATCGTGCTGGCTTCGTTCCACAAGTTCCTTGGCCTGCTAGGTGTCGTTAACAACGGCAAGACTCATGCTACCGGCAAGCATTACGTCGAGGCCTTGACGATCAAGACGCCCAGCCTGCAGCAGAAGGTCAAGAACCTGTCGGGCGGCAATCAACAGAAGGTCGTCATCGGCAAATGGCTGACCGCCGACACGGACGTCCTGATTTTCGACGAGCCCACGCGCGGCATCGACGTTGGCGCCAAGAGCGAGATCTACCATCTGCTCAACGAGCTGGCCGGGCAGGGCAAATCGATCATCATGATCTCCTCGGAGCTGCCGGAGATTCTGCGCATGAGCCACCGCATCATCGTCATGTGCGAGGGACGCATCACCGGCGAGTTGACCGCTGCCGAAGCCACGCAAGAGCGCATCATGACCTACGCCACCCAACGCCGCTTGCTGGTGGCTGAAGACGGGGCATCCCAAAACGACTTAGCTGCCCAAGAGGTGTGAGCATGGCAACATCTGAAGTCACCACCACCGCTGCCGCCAAGCGATCGATCTTCCGCTCCGAGGCCGCCCAGAAGCTGCTGGCATTCGCGGCGCTGATTGTCATCTTCGTGTTTTTCTCGCTCGTCTCGCCCTATTTCCTCACGAGCGACAACGTCATGGGTATCCTGCTGGCCACCGCGGTCAACGGCGTGCTGGCGCTGGGCGTCACCTTTGTCATCGTCACCGCCGGCATCGACCTGTCGGTCGGCACGGTGATGACGCTGT
>JALOOE010000552.1 GCA_025454565.1 Anaerolineae bacterium | reverse complement strand
AAGGGTAATCCGCCACAGGCCCACGAGTGACACGGCGAGCGCTCACGTCGTCGCGGACCGGCCATCGGACCCCATGCACTACGTCACGTCGTTCGAGGAAGTCCTCTGGGGAATAACTCTCGTGGCGATCACCATGGCCATTCACGGCTGCGGGATGCTGGCGACGCTGTTCACGAGCCACGCGCTCAAGCAAGAGCCGGAGGGCTCGCCCTCGTACTTTCGCGGTGGCGCCATTCTCATTGGCCCAGTAAGTTCAGATTGCTCATCTGTCCGCCAATCATGGCCGCCGCGCAGCCCGGCGCGCGGCGCGGGGTCTGCGGCGCAAGGACCAGCCGTGAGCGAACGAGCCGGCAAGTCCAGACCTCCTGACATAGCCGGCTAATCTGCCTGAATTTTCTGGTGTTTGGCCGGGCCAGGGGTGCGGACCAATACCTGTCCGGTTTTTCGGATTGGCGAAGGGCAACTGCCTGAAGTCGCACAGATTCGTGGCCTGAGGTTGCGAACCCAATGCGGTCCGGTTTAGGTAGGGGCCATGAGCGCCCAACTAGCCTTGGCGCTGCCCTGTGCGGCGCCGTCAAACTGCGTGGTCATCAATGCGCGCTGCAGTTTGCGCATCGAGGAGGATCAGCGCGTCATCGTCGTCGCGGGACTGCCGGTGCATCACTATCGCGCCGAGGATGCAGTGGCCGAAGCCTATGCGATGGTGTTCTTGGTCGAGTCCGGATTCGCCCAACAGATCGAGGTCGCGCGCGCGTTCGCCCGCTCCGAGCGCACGGTGCGTCGCTACCAGGAGCGCTATGCGCAGGGCGGGATGGCCGCGCTGGGGCGAGCAGCGGGCTGGCGTCGCGGTCGACGCCGGATTCGCGGCAAGCGGCTGCAGCGCATCGAGGCGCTGCACAGCCAGGGGCTGAGCAATAGGGCGATCGCGCAGCGCCTGGGCGTGAGCGAGCGGGCCATCCGCAAGTTGGTGGGGCCGGCGAAATCTGTCAAGGCGGAGCAACTCGACTTGGCCGGGATCCCCAGCGCCGCGGCGAGCGCGCCGCCGCCGAGTCTTCTCCCGCCGGCGAGCTCGACGCCCGAGGCTACGAGGCGTTCGGCATCGGCAATGGACAAGGGTCCGGCCAGCGACGTCGATGACACCGGCGCCCAGGACGAGCCGGTACCGATGAGCCTGGACCGCGACGCGAGCAATCGCAGCCTCGATCGCCAGCTCGCCCACCTGGGGTTGCTCGATGATGCCGCACCGCTGTTCCGCGACGGCGCGCAGGTTCCCGCTGTGGGCGTGCTGCTGGCCATCCCGGCGTTGGTCGAAAGCGGGTTGTTGCGGATCGCTCGCAAGCTCTACGGTGAAATCGGCCCGGCCTTCTATGGGCTGCGCACGAGCTTACTGACGCTGCTGCTCATGGCGCTGCTGCGCATCCAGCGTCCCGAGCAGCTCAAGGAGCAAGACCCGGCCGCCTTCGGCCGGCTGCTCGGGCTGGATCGGGCCCCGGAGGTGAAGACGCTGCGGCGTAAGCTTACCCGGCTTGCTGCCTACCAGCGGGCCGAGCAATTGGGCGCCGAGCTGGCACGCCGGCGCGTCGCTCAGCGTGGACAGCTCATGGGCTTCCTGTACGTCGACGGCCACGTCCGCGCCTATCACGGCCAGCGCGCCATCTCCCAGGCCTACGTGGCGCGCCGCCATCTGGCCATGCCCGCGAGCACCGACTATTGGGTCAACGATCGCGCCGGTGACCCGCTGCTGGTGATCACCGGAGAAGTCAGTGCCGCCTTGACCAAAGCCTTCCCCCGTCTGCTGGCCGAGGTGCGCGCTGTGGTCGGCGAGCGGCGGGTGACGATCGTGTTCGACCGCGGCGGCTGGAGCCCCAAGTTGTTCCACCGCATGATCGAGGACGGCTTCGATATTCTGACCTATCGCAAAGGCAAGCGCCGTCGTATCCACGCGCGGCGCTTTGTGCGCCGCCGCGCCAAGCTTGACGGGCGATGGGTGAGCTATGACCTGCATGATCAGCCGGTGCGTTTCCTGAAGGGCAAACTGCGGCTGCGGCAGATCACCCGGTTGTGCGACAACGGCCATCAGACCCAGGTGATCACGAATCGATGGGACCTGCGCGACATCGAGATCGCCTGGCGCATGTTCGAGCGCTGGCGACAGGAGAACTTCTTCAAGTACATGCGCGAAGAGTTTCTCCTGGATGCGTTGGTGGATTATCGGATCGAACCGGAAGATCCCACCCGTACCATTCCCAACCCCGAACGACGCGCCCTGGACAAGCAGATCCGCAGCGCCCGCACCGAGCTCGCCGGCATCGAGCGAGAATACGGCGCCGCCGCCGCCGACAACACCGAGCAACAACGCCCGAGCATGCGCGGCTTCAAGATCGCTCATGGCCACCTGGGCAAAAAGCTACGAGCGGCTCGCGCTCGCTTGGCCACGCTCATCGAGCAGCGCCGCGCGATTCCCCAGCGCGTCGAGATCCGCGACCTCAGCGAGGGTGCCCTGGTCAAGCTCGCCACCGAACGTAAGCACTTGACCGACATCCTCAAGATGGTGGCTTACCAGGCCGAGAGCGATCTGCTGGCGTTGCTGCGGCCTCACTATGCCCGTGCCGAGCAAGAGGGGCGCACCTTGCTGCATGAGATCTTTACCATTGCCGGTGACATCCATGTCTGCGACACCGAGCTACACATCACGCTGGCGCCTCTGAGTTCTCCGCATCGAACGCGCGCCGCACAGGCCTTGTGCGAGATCCTCGACCAGACCGCGACAATCTTCCCAGGATCGCAGTTGCGCCTGCGCTTCGCGGTGCGCCCGCTACCACGCATCAGCCCCGCCTTCCCCGGTTCCCCAGTCCAGCGCAGCGCTGCTCCAACCCTCGCCCCGACCCCCTGATCGGCGCCGAAACCGGACAACTTCGCGCTACCCTATGTCAGGAGGTCTGGATTCATGGCGAACCTCCATATGGAAAACGGGAAGTCCACGCCCCTGCCGGGAAGTGTGCTTCCCGAACAGGAACCCAACCGATGGC
>JALOOE010000551.1 GCA_025454565.1 Anaerolineae bacterium | reverse complement strand
GCGGGCGAGGTCGAGCAGGTCGGGGAACTCGGCGACCAGTTGCTCCGCCTGGCACGTCCAGCCGTGCAGCGGCAGCTTCGCCAGGGCGCGCAGCAACTCCTCCATGTACTGCGGGAAGAGGCGGAAGTTCAGCCCGAAGTTGTCATCCGTCAGGAAGAAGCGTTTGAGCTTGCGGCGCTCGATCTCCTCAACAACCTCGCCTACCGGCCGCAACCGCATCTTCTGACCGGATACCCGGATAGCCGTGCAGAAGGTGCAACTGCGCGGACAACCGCGGGTGATCTCCAGGTAGGGTGTCCAGTAGTTGCGATGCTCATCTACTTGTTGCAGCACGCGATCCTGAAGCATCGCCACGCCGGAATCGAGCTGAGCCCACTCTTCGTCATCATAGCGCTTCTGCAGGACGCCACGGTCGAAATCGCGGATGATCTGCGGCCAGGTGCGATAGCCCTCTCCCACGGCGATCACATCCGCCCACTGAGCAACCTCATCCGGCAGGAGGGTGACGTGCGTGCCGCCCACCACAACTGTGGCGCCTTGTCTCTGGATCTCAGCCGTCAGCGCCTTAGTCCGGTCGATCAATACCGTTTTGGAACTGATGCCAACCAGGTCTTGTGGGCCGAGCTGATTGACCGGCAACTCCATCAGATCGCCGTCCCAGATCTCGACCGGGATCTGGGGATCGACGAGGGAGGCCAGCCGCATGAGCGTGTATGGCTCGCTGATGCCACGGCCCATGAAGCGTCCGTCGCGACGCGGCTGAATGAGCACAATTTTGCGGATGGGCATTAAGCGTTATCTCCTCGGACGTTGTCGGGCACACTTATTCTTCAGGGTGTCTCTGTTCAAACCCCGGCCTCGATCGCCCGCCGCAGCTCGGTCTTCTCTTTCTGTGGCACGACGGTGCGCCAGGCCATGCGCGCATTGCGGCCGAACTTGAGCCAGAAGTCTTTGCGGCTCATCGCGCGCATCACGTATTTGGGGCGCCAGTAGAACTGCCGGTAGGCCTTGCGATACATCTCCTCCATTAGCTCGGCGGTCAGATCGCCCATCTCGTAGCGCGCCTTCTGGTCGAAGAAGACATAATCTTCCCAATCCTGCACCAGGAAGCGGCCGCTCTGCTTCACCTGTTCGTAGACGATGGTGCCCGGATAAGGGGTCATCATGCTGAAGTTGGCGATCATCGGATCCAGCTCGATCGCAAAGTCGATCGTCTTCTGCATCGTCTCGCGCGTATCGCCCGGCAGACCGATGATGAAGAAGCCGATCGTCTCGATGCCGGCGGCCTTGGCATTCTTGAACGCCTGGCGGATGGTGTCATGGTCGATGTGTTTGTCGATCTTGACGATCATCTGCTCGTCGCCGGTCTCCACGCCGAACGCCGTACGCCTCAGCCCCGCCTGCTTCAGCTTCACCAGCAGATCGAGATCGGCCAGGTTGGCGCGGATGCCGTTGACGAAGATCCACGGCACGTGATTGATCTGGTTGTCGATCAACGCGTCGGCCAATTGGTGCAGCCGGTTCTTGCGGATGTTGGCGCTGTCGTCCAGCACGCCGATCTCCAACGCGCCGAGGTCCTTCACAAGATGCCGCCACTCCTCGATGACATTCTCCGGAGAGCGGGCGCGCCACTTGATAGGCATGATGCTTTGCGAGCAGAAGGTGCAGCGGTAGGGACAGCCGCGGCTGGTCAGGATGGAGAAGCTGCGCGAACCCGGGATCGCATCGGTCGCGGGCTGGAGGTTGGTGTAGCGATCCATCTTGAACAGATGATACGCCGGCCACGGCAGACCATCCAGATCAGCGATCACCTGCCCGTCGGGGTTGCGGTGAAGCTGCCCGTCGTTCGTCTTGTAGCTCAGGCCGTTGACCTCTCGGAAGAGGTCCAACTCCGGGTTAAGCATCCCCTTGGCGCTGAACTCGGGCTGGTCGCGCAGATAGCGATCCACCAGGTCCGAGATCTCCAGCCAGGGGCCCTCGCCCTCGCCGCGCACGACCATATCGACCTGCGGCTGGCGCACCGACTCGAAGTCCAGCTCTTCCGACACCACGCTGACGTGCGGCCCGCCTAGAACGATCGGGATATCGAACTCCTGTTTGATCGCCGCGGCCGTGCTCCAGGATTGTTTCACCTGGGGCGTGTTGGTGGTGATGCCCACCAGGTGCGGCTTGAACTCGTGCAGGAATTCCACCAGGGGTTGATCTTCGACGTCGGCGTCGAACACGCGCACGGTGTCGCCTCGCCGCTCGGACACCGCGCCCAGGTATGCCAACGCCAGATGCGGTGACGTGCGTGTGTCGATGGGCAGACGAAACTTTGGGTTGATTAACGCGACTCGCAAGAGAACCTCCAGTGAGAATCAGCGAATCAGCGAATCAGCGAATCAACGAATCAGCTATTCGCCATTCGCTATTCGCTATTCGCCCTATCCTTTGATGACCACCAACGGCTCCAGCCGGGCGACGATTTTCGCGATGCCCGCCGCCTCGACCACAGCCACCACGCGGTCAACATCCTTGTATGCCTGGGGCGCTTCCTCAGCCAGGCCGGCCATGCTGCCGGCCCGAATGACGACGCCGCCCTCATTCAGTGTGCTGCGCAGCGCCTCGCCGCGCACCTGACGCTTCGCCTCGGCCCGGCTCATCACCCGCCCGGCGCCGTGACAGCACGAGCCAAAGGTGTGCGTCATGCTGGCGGCCGTGCCGACCAGGATGTAGGATGCGGTGCCCATGCTGCCGGGCACGAGCACCGGCTGGCCGATCTCCCGGTAGTCGGCCGGCACGTCCGGATGGCCGGGGCCGAAGGCGCGCGTGGCGCCTTTGCGATGGACGCACACGCGCGTTTCTTTGCCTTCGACGGTATGCGTCTCGACCTTCGCCATATTGTGCGCCACATCATAGATCAGGAAAAGCTCCCGATTGCGCACCTTGCCGCCCAACACCTGTTCGAACGCGTCCCGGATGTGATGCGTGAGCACCTGCCGGTTCGCCCAGGCATAATTGGCCGCACAATTCATGGCCGCCAGGTAG
>JALOOE010000550.1 GCA_025454565.1 Anaerolineae bacterium | reverse complement strand
GCCGCCGTCGTCGCGACCGGCGCGACGCCCGCGGCCGGCGGTCTGCGCAAGCGGCTGCTGGGCGCCGGCGGCGTCTTTGGCCGGTTGGGCCGGCGCAAATCAACGACCGAGGAGGGCGGCGATGGCAACTGAGAGTCGCAACGGCGACAACACCGGAGCGGCCATCGTGCAGGTGATCGACGTGGTGCGCACCTATCGACTCGGCTCCTCGAACGTCTTTGCGCTGCGCGGCGTCGATCTCACCGTGGCGCCGGGCACGTTCGTCGCGCTCAAGGGGCGTTCGGGCAGCGGCAAAACCACCCTGCTCAACTGCATCGGCGGGCTGGATCGGCCCACGTCGGGCGTCATCGAGATCTTCGGCCGGCCGCTCAACAAGATGAGCGAGAGCGAGTTGACGCGCTGGCGCCGCGAGCACATCGGCTTCGTATTCCAGTCGTTCGCGCTCCTGCCCACCCTGTCGGCCTACGAAAACGTGGAACTGATGCCGCGGCTGGCGGGCAAGGGGCGCAAGGCGTGCCACCAGCAGGCCGATAGCTGCCTGGAGCTGGTGGGGCTGACCAAATGGAAGCACCATCGCCCGTTCGAGATGTCGGGCGGCCAGCAGCAGCGCGTGGCGATCGCGCGCGCGCTGGCGAACCATCCGTCGCTGATGTTGGCCGACGAGCCGACCGGCGAGCTGGACAGCACCACCGGCCGCGAGATCCTCGGCCTGTTTCTGCGCATCGTCAAGGAGCAGGGCCTGACCCTGCTGATGGCGACGCACGATCCGCTGGTGGATGAGTACGCCGATCTGATCGTGCGGCTGCAGGATGGGCAGATCGTGACGGCGGGGTGAGAGCAAGCACGACGTTTGATGGAGTTTCGGGACTGGCTTATAATGGGGTGCGGTATCTGACCGGGTAGGAGTTCAGCCAGTGGCAATCCTTCGACGTGTCATCCTCAAAGGTTTCAAGTCCATCAATGAGATGGACCTTGAACTGCGCCCGCTAAACGTCCTGATCGGGGCGAATGGGGCCGGCAAGAGCAACCTTGTCTCGTTCTTCAAGATGCTCAACGAGATGATGGCCGGGCGACTCCAGCAGTACGTTGGTACAACCGGGCGTGCGCAATCGGTTCTGCACTTTGGCCCTAAGGTGACACCCCAGATGGAAGCCCGGCTGGAATTCGAGGCGGATAACGGCGTGGACACCTATGCCATGCGTCTTTTTCACGCGGCGGGAGATACGCTGATCTTTGGAGAAGAAGCATTGAGCTTCCTAGGAAGTGGTTTCTCAAGGCCAAAGCTGGTTCCTCTGGGAGCGGGGCATTATGAAACTCGCATCGGTCAAGAGGCTGACAAGGGAGAGAAAACCGCCGGGGTTTTTTGGCGTCTGCTCAACCGTTGCCGGGTGTACCATTTCCACGATACATCGCCGACGGCACGCGTTCGCCAATACTCGTATGTCGGCGACAGTCGTTGGCTGATGCCCGACGCCGGGAACCTGGCCGCGTTCCTGCTGCGTCTCCGCGAACAGAATAAGTCGGTCTATCAGCGTATCGTCGCGACTATCCGTCTTGTCGCGCCCTTCTTCGATGATTTCGATCTTGAGCCAACCGGACCCAACAGGAACGACATCATCCTGAACTGGCGAGACACAGGATCGGATCAGATCTTCGGCCCACACCAACTCTCAGACGGTACACTGCGGGCGGCATGTCTCGTGACCTTGCTCATGCAGCCAGAAGGTGAACTGCCGGACCTCATCATCGTAGATGAACCGGAACTAGGGTTACATCCATACGCTCTCAACCTGATTGCAGCGTTGTTCAAGAAGGCGTCGCACCACACTCAGGTGCTTATCAGTACACAGTCGAGTTCCTTCCTTGACAACTTCGATCCTGAAGATGTCATCGTGGTGACTCGGGAAGGCAAAGAGTCCCGGTTCACGCGGCCCGATGCGGCAAAACTAGAAGCGTGGCTCGAAGAGTACAGCCTTGGCGAAGTCTGGGAGAAAAATGTCATAGGCGGAGGTCCGCACTGATGCCGCGCCTCTATCTCTTCGCTGAAGGGCAGACTGAACAAACGTTCGCCGACACAGTACTTAAGCCGTACCTGGCAAACCTAGGGTTGTACTTGCAGCCTCCGGTCCTCATCGCTCACGCGAGAAAGAAGGGAAGAGTTCATCGAGGTGGGGGACGCAAGTATGTGCCGATGAAGAATGATATCCTAGAGCGTCTCGCGCAGGAGAAAGGTAGGGATGTATTCTTCACGACGATGATTGACCTGTACGCCATCCCTGCTGAGTTTCCAGGGTTGGTCGCAGCCCAGACACTACGCCACATGCCCTACAAACGGGTTGAGGCTCTTGAGCAAGCATTTGCCAACGATATCGATGATGACCGGGTTGTACCGTACATCCAGTTGCATGAGTACGAGGCTTACCTTTTTTCTGATCCCACCTGTTTCAGGTACTTCTACGACCACCATGAAAAGCAGATTGCTGAGCTCAAGACCATCGCGGATGGAAAAGCTACGCCTGAGTTGATTAACGACGGACAGCACTCGGCGCCGAGCAAACGGATTATTAAGGAACTGCCCGATTACGAAGACGCGAAACCCACCATCGGACCACAAATGGCAGAGCTGATTGGCTTGGACGTGATTCGGGGCAAATGCCCTCACTTCGCTGCATGGCTGGCACAACTCGAAAACCTGAGTGGGAAGATCGGCTGACATTTCGCCAAGGCACCAATGCTGGCACCTTACAAGCCGGGATAATGTCAAACACGACGCTGCACTGGATTGGTTTTACCAGGAGCGACTCCGCCGCCTGAAGGCCAGTTGTAACCGGCATGCCCCGCTCACCGCGCGCTTCGCATGTACCTGAGCGCCACCGCTAGTCTAGGGCACGCCCCTCGTGCAAGATCGTCAGGCTGGACACATCTTCGCAAATATGCTAACATCCCCATACGGACTGGTAAATCGTCTACTACAACGCTGAAGTCCAAGAGATGATCGACGCCTGGCCGATAGGCATCCGTGCTTACTATGC
>JALOOE010000549.1 GCA_025454565.1 Anaerolineae bacterium | reverse complement strand
CGAGGCAAGCATGCCGGCCGGGTCTTCCCGTTCACCGAGGGAGACGCGCTGGCTCTGCCGTTCGCACAGGACACCTTCGACGCGGCGTGCTCCGGCTTCATGATGCGCAATGTCGTGGACATTCGGGGCGCCTTCGCCGAACAGGCGCGCGTGGTGAAGCCGGGCGGGATAGTCGTCTGCCTGGAGATCACTCTGCCGCGTACGCCCGTCTTCAGCCAACTCTTCCGTCTCTATTTCTTCCGGCTCGTGCCGCTCATCGGTGGGGTGCTCAGCGGACAGCGCGAAGCGTATACCTATCTACCGGAGTCGGTGGCTGTCTTCCCGCCTCCGCCTGAGCTGAAGCAGATCATGACATCGGCCGGCCTGCGGGATGTGCAGTATCGGCTGGCGATGTTGGGGACGGTGGCCATCCACTGGGGGACGAAATGAAGCGACTCATCATCGGCATGTCAGGTGCGTCGGGGCAGATCTACGGCATCCGTATGCTGGAGGTGCTGCGCGCCGCGGGCGAGGTCGAGACGCATCTGGTTATGACGCAGTCAGCACGCATCACCATCGCACAGGAGACCGATTGGGAACCGCGCGACGTCGAGGCGCTCGCCGATGTGAGTTATCGATCCGCTGATATCGGCGCGGCAATCGCCAGCGGCTCATTTCCTGTAGCAGGCATGGTGGTCGTCCCATGCAGCATCAAGAGCCTTTCGGCCATCGCGCACTCCTACACCGACGAACTGCTTTCTCGTGCGGCCGACGTGCAACTGAAAGAAGGCCGGCCCGTGCTTTTGATGGTGCGCGAGGCGCCTTTGCACATCGGGCATTTGGAGTTGATGCTCCAGGCGGCGCGGATCGGCTGCGTCATTTTCCCACCGGCGCCCGCCTTCTACAGCCGTCCGAACAGCGTCGATGAATTGATCGATGGAACAGTAGGCCGCATGTTGGCCCGCATGGGCTTTGACAACGAGCTATACTACCGTTGGACAGGGATGCGCGCCTTGCGCGAGTGATAGGTGTATTTCTGGACAACATATGCTATAATGTTGGTGCAGCAGTCGATGCGTAGTGCGCAGGCATCGGACGGCCTGGGGCCGGACCATTGCTGGCGGAGGTGATCATCCATGACCACAACGGAAAGTAGTGCGCGTGCGGGCCCTGGTCGCGGCCGCGGGCCCGATACTCTGTCCGAAAGCAGCCCGGCGCCCGCGACGCCTGTCCCGGGAATCGACCCCGAATTGGCTGCGATGCTCGAACGAGAAGTGCGAGCGGGTGCGCCGCCGATCGAGAGCATCGAGGCGATCTCGCTTCCCGCAGAACCGCAAGCTCTCGACAAAGTTGCTGCTGGCGGAGACGTCCGTGCTGCGAGCTTAAGGCCGCTCCCGTCGCGTGGCGTCATTGCCGCGGGTGGAGACGTCGTGTTGGCCGAGGATGAGGCGATCGACCTGCCCTCGCCTACCGCTGACCTCCTTCCGATCGAGACGCCATCTCCGGTGACGCCCACGCCTGCGCTGCCTGTGACAGGGGCCGCTCCGTCGACGCCACAGCCGGTAGCACCACCGCTACCACCGCAGGCACCTCCAGTAGGGTTGCCTCAGGCGCCGGTCGCACCGGTGACGACTCCGACCGCCGGTGAGCAACCGCTCTCGCCCCCCGTGCGCATCGGCGCCATGATTATTGATAGTGGTACACCTGCGGGAGGAGGCTCGCTCTCGCCCGAGGTTGGGCCAGCCGGCGAGTTAATCGTCTCCGGCCAGTCAGCGGCCGCGATCATCGTGCCGGGGGAGCGAGATGTGTTGCCGCCCGGTCCGGGGGTCCGCCCACCGGCTCAGCCAGTGCCGGCGCCGCAGCCGCTCGCCGAAGATCAGAAGACGATCATCATCAACCGCTTGAATGAGGTGCGTGATACGGGGTGGCAGCGGGCTCTGCACCAACAGATCGATGAATTGTACCAACAGGTGACCGCGGAGTTCAGCAGCCCGCCGGGCAATGCCGACCATATGCTCACGCTGCTCCAAGAGGCGCGGCAAATCCTCCTCGAATCGCCTGAGAACTACGTGGCCGCCGAGTATCGGATCGCTCAGGTGCGCTCGACGATGTCACGCACAAGGGAGAGCCGTGCGCAATCGGCCCGCTTGGCGCCGCGCGTCTTCGTCTACGAAGTCGTGTGGTTGATCCTGTTCTTGCTTGGCCTGGTTTTTGCCGCGCCACTGGCAGCGGTATTCACCCGGGCCGGCAGCATCACGGGGGCGACGGCCAGCGATCTCTTTCCGTTCTGGAACACTTTGATGTGGGGGGGCATCGGCGGGATCATTGGCGCGCTCTATGCCTTGTGGTGGCACGTGTCGGATCAGCAAGATTTCGACCGGCAATACGTGATGTGGTATCTCGTCCAGCCTATCATGGGCGTGGTTTTGGGCGGCATCGTCTACCTGTTGCTCGCGGCCGGGTTCCTGGTCTTGCAGATCACGCCGTCCGACCCGAACGCGGGCGCGCGCCTGCTGCCGTATCTTCTGGCGGTCTTGGCCGGGTTCCGCCAGAACTTCATCTACAACCAGTTCGACCGGCTGGTCAGCCTGTTCGCTCCGTCTGGAAACCAGAACAGCAGCGGCCAGAGCTGAGGCGGGCTGGATACTGGAAGCTAGAAGCTGGGCCCGTCACTCTGCCAGCTTCCCGTTTCCAGCATCCAGCTTTCGGTCACACGTTCACCCGCTCGATATGTGCGCCGAGACCGCGTAGCTTGCGATCGATCTGTTGATAGCCGCGATCGATCTGCCCGACGTTGGCGATGGTGCTGGTGTTTTCCGCAGCCAGCGCCGCAATCAGCAGCGCCATCCCTGCGCGGATGTCGGGGCTGCTCAACTCCTGGCCGTGCAACGGCGATGGGCCGACGATGACCGCGCGATGCGGGTCGCACAGGATGATCTTGGCGCCCATGCCGATGAGTTTGTCCACGAAGTAGAGGCGGCTTTCGAACATCTTTTCGTGGATGAGCACGGTGCCCTGCGCTTGCGTGGCGACCACCAGGGCGATGCTCATCAG
>JALOOE010000548.1 GCA_025454565.1 Anaerolineae bacterium | reverse complement strand
CACTGGCGGCAATCCGCTTTTTGTTGCGGAGCTTCTGGGGTATATGCGCGAGCATGGGCAACTCGTCAGGAATGCCGAGGGCGAGTGGTGGGCGGCGGCGAGCGTCGATTGGACGGTGCTGCCGGCCAGGGTGGAAGGAGTGATCGAGGAACGGCTTCTGCGTCTGGGGAAAGAGGGCCGGGATACGCTCGCGGTCGGCAGCGTGGAAGGTCAGAGCTTCACGGCCGAAGTGATCGCCCAGATACGCAAGACCGACGATCGCGAGATCGTCCGGCGTCTGAGCACCGAGATGAGCAGACAGCACCACCTGGTCGGCGCCGCCGGAGTTGAGCGGGCGGGCAGCCGCAGACTTTCGCATTATCAGTTCCGCCACAATCTCTTCCAAAGGTATCTCTACGAAGGTCTGGATGAGATCGAGCGCTCCTATCTCCACGAGGACGTGGGCAACATCCTCGAAACGTTCTATGAGAGCCGTCTCGATGATATCGCCGTGCAGTTAGCCAGGCATTTTTCGATCGCCGGGCTTGATGAGAAGGCGTCCCGCTATCATCGCCGGGCCGGCGAGCTGGCCGCGGCGCGCCATGCCCATGACGAGGCCGTGCAGCATTTCAGCCAGGCGCTGGCGCTGACCCCTGCGACCGACTCGGCTGCGCGCTGTCAGTTACTTCTCGCCCGCGAGGCGGTCTACAACTGGCAGGGCAAGCGCGCTGCGCAGGCAGACGATCTGGCGGCCTTGGCGACGCTGGCAGCCACCATGAACGATCGGCGCGCCCAGGCGGAGGTCAGTCTGCGCCGAGCGAGCTACGCGCGCCTGACCGGCGACTATCAGACAGCTCAGGCGCAAGCGCTGGAAGCGGTGCTGCGCGCCGAGCAGTCAGCCGACGAAGCTGTGGAAGCGCGAGGATATGCCCTGCTCGGCCTGGTCTCCCGAAACGTCGGCAGCTACAAGGAAGCGCAATCGTGGCTGGAGCTGGCGCTGGAGCTGGCCCGCGATCTGCACGATCCCAACCTCACGGCGCAGACCACCTATTTTCTCGGTCTGAACCAGTTTTCGCTGGATCATTATGTCCGGGCTCAGCAGCATTTTGAAGCGGCTCAGGCCCTGTATCGCGTAGTCGATGATAGCCAGGGCGAGGTCAACTGCCTCACCCTCCTTGGGGGAATACAAACCAGGCAGGGCAATTATGGGAGCGCGATGGATTATCTGCGGCAGGGGCTCGAAGCGTGTCGGCGCATCGGCTGGCGCGCGCGCGAGGCCTCCATCCTGGGTGATCTCGGCACCACGCTTTTCGATGTAGGCGACTACAAGGCGGCACGCAGCCACCACCTGCAGGCGCTGGAGATCGCTCGCGATGTGGGCGATCGCGAAGGTCAGGCGATCAGCCTCGACACGTTGGGGCTGGTGTATCACTATCTCGGCCAGCACGCCGATGCACTGGCCTCTTTCCGTCAAGCGCTGGCCTTGCAGCGCGCGATTCGAGATAGCCGCGGCCAGGGCTACACCTTGACACATCTTGGATACGCGTTGGCCGACCGGGGAGATTTGTCAGAAGCCCAAGAAGCGTTTTCTCAAGCCCTCAGCATCCGGCGAAAGCTAGATGCCGGCAGCGGCGTGGCCATGGATGATCTGGCGGGTCTGGCGCGCGTGGCGCGCGCCGCGGGCGATCTCGTTGAAGCCGCAACACACGTCGAAGGCATTCTGGCATGGATCGAAGAGAACGGCGCGGACCGCATCGAGTATCCCGTGCTCGTCTACCTGATCTGCCATCAAGTCCTGGATGCGTGCGCCCGCCAGAGACCGGCTGAACGAGTCCGCGCCCGAACCGTGTTGCACCAAGGGGTGGCGCTTCTGCAACGTCGCGCCGCCGCGATCACAGATCCAGGGCTGCGGCAGCAGTTCCTGGACAACGTGCGCTTCAACCGAGAACTGCTGGCTGAAAAGGCCAAAAATCCTGTCTAGCCGCCCATCAGTGCTGGACATGAAAACGCAGCGAAGGCCAGGGTATTTCCCTGAAGTCGCTCGCTGCGTGCTGTGTCCATCGTGAGCGCGTTGGCGCTAGATCAACTCGGATGATGGCGAACTGGGTGTGCTCTCTCAGGATTGTTTCTTGATCAGTCTCCCCGGATATTACCATCGGGTCTGGAAACGACCGCCCCGGCCGCAATGATCGGATTGGCGATACTGAACGACGTGACGTACTCATCGTAGTTGCTGTCGAGCCGCACGACGCGCAGCCGGAGTGCGTGATTGCCGTTTGGGTAGAGCGTAGTGTCGAGCATGAAGCTGAACTGACCGGAGCTTGTGCCAAACGCCAGAAAGATCGCCGCATTCGGGTCGGCGTCGGGTAATAGATCCAGTTGCCACTTCGCGAAGCTTGCGTCATTCGCATTGCCTTTTACTTCGACCGTGCCGGTCTCAGTGGCTCCCCTTTTTATGCTTGTGATTCCATTCAGCATCTTTCT
The DNA here is from genome assembly GCA_025454565.1 of Anaerolineae bacterium. Taxonomy (GTDB): domain Bacteria; phylum Chloroflexota; class Anaerolineae; order CG2-30-64-16; family CG2-30-64-16; genus JALOOE01. The sequence continues at coordinate 572 of JALOOE010000548.1, read as the reverse complement.
CTCCCTCCTGACCTGGCGTAATCCGCCAGGGTCCCCAGACAAACATTTCCCTTACATATACGTTGTTTTGGCTTGAGTCGCAGTGATCTATATCCCAGTTCATGACTTATTCGGCAATTGGTTCTCATCCTTGCTTCGAGATTGTTCCATTCCTGCACTTAACGAAAGTCAATGACTCTGCGGTATAGTTGTGGTATCCTGAACGAACTCGTTGTCGGGATCGCTGTGGCCGCGCGCGCTTGTTGCGTCAGCTATGGGCAAGACCCATCGTTGCCAGGCGGCAGTTCGAATCTCTCCCAGGGAGGTGCCCAGGGACGTCAATGCAAGCACTTAAGGCTCGATTCAATTACCTGTTCTGTTCCACCAAAGGTCTGATTCTCGTCGCAATTGCCCTTATTGCTTTGGTCACGGCGATCTGGGGCATGCTTTCCGGCCCGCTGAAGGAATGGGGTATCAGTGACATCGCTATCCGGCTCTACGGCATGCGGTTGGTCGAGGCCGAGCGCGAGGGGCGGATCATCCTGCTCTATCACACCATCGCGATGGCTGTGGTCGCCATCGAAACGTACCTG
>JALOOE010000547.1 GCA_025454565.1 Anaerolineae bacterium | reverse complement strand
GTTCGAGGCTGAAGGGCTGCTGCCGCTCAACAACGAGGACGACTACGTCGGTTCGGGCAGTGTCGGGTATACCTCCGAGCTGCCGCGGCCGGATCATCCGGCGGGCGCGCCGGTGCGCGTGGCCGACCTGTGGGGCCTCTCCGAATCGCAGGAGACGGTGGGCGTCTCGCCGCGCATGTTCGAGGAGTTCGTTTTCCAGTACCAGGAGCCGATCATCTCCCGGTTCGGGCTGAGTTATTACGGCTGCTGCGAGCCGATTGACAAGCGCATCAAGATCATCAAGCGGCTGCCAAATCTGCGCCGGCTCTCAGTTTCGCCGTGGTGCAACCAGGAACGGATGGCTGACGAACTGGGGAAGGACTACATCTTCTGTCGCAAACCGGCCCCGGCGATGATTAGCACGGCAGTCTGGGATGAAGACCTGATCCGGGATGACCTGCGCACGACGCTGCGGATCGCCCGCCATTGCCCGCTGGAGCTGGTGATGAAGGATGTGCACACTTTGGCCGGCCAGCCGTGGCGGTTGGGCCGCTGGGTGCAGATCGCACGAGAGGTAGGCTCGGAATGAGCGCTTTACAGAACGCGAGGAATCGGCAATGTGCATGACGAGCCTCGACCGTATGTCAGCGACGGTGCGCCACCAGCCGGTGGACCGGCCGCCGTGCGATTTTTCCGCTGAGCCCGGTACGCTGGCCCGCCTTTACGACTATTTCGGCATCGATTCCCTCCCCGAGTTGCTGCGCATCCTGAGAATTGATCGCTGGACCGTGCGGCCGCGCTACATCGGCCCGCCGCTGCGCCGATTCCCCGATGGCAGCTATGAGGCGATTATTTCCAGCGGGCCGATCATGCTGGATGTGCCCGCGCCCGTCGGCGGCGTGAATCCGACCACGATCCACTATCCCTGGGCCGACGTCCGCGTCGCGGCCGATCTGGAAGGGCGTTACGGCTGGAATGGGCACATCGATTGGTGGGATTTCAGCACGATTCCGACCCAACTCGACGCTCTGGAAAGCGAAGGCACGTTTTGGATCAGCGCCCACGGCGACCCTTCGGGCCTGCAGCACCTGATGATGTGGGTGGGAGACGAGCGCTTCCTGTTCCTCCTGGCCGAAGACCCCGATCTGGCCGTCGCCATGATCGAGCAGCACAACCGCTACCGGCTGGAGCATGCCTTGAAGTCGCTGGTCGCCGGCGGTGGACGCATCCACGAGCTGCATGGCGGCGGCGACTACAGCTCGCAGAATGGACTGCTCATCTCGCCGCGCATGTTCCGCCGCTACTTCAAAGAGATCTACCGGCGTTTCTACCGCGAAATCAAAGCCAATTTCGATGTCGAGATCTTCTTTCACTCCTGCGGCGCCGTGGCCGAGTTGATTCCCGACTTGATCGAAGTCGGTGTAACCATCCTTGACCCCATCCAGGTGACCGCCCGCGGCATGGAGATCGAATCGCTCGCTGCCCGCTTCGGCGACCGGCTGACCTTCCACGGGCTGCCAAATGGCACGGAGGCAGAGGTGCGGCGAGAGGTGCGCCGGCTGGTGGCGCTGTTCGCCGGTCGCGGCGGCTACATCCTGGCGCCGAGCCATTCCCTGCAGATGGATACCCCGATCGGCAATATCCTGGCGATGTACGAGGAAGCCCAGGGTCGAACTATCAGAGTGAAATAGGGCGAGGCACCTCATGTATCTTGGCGCTGCATACTATCCTGAACACATCACGTCTGACCGCGTCGCCGCCGATGCAGAGCTCATGCAGGCGGCGGGCGTCAACCTGGCCCGGATGGGCGAATTCGCTTGGGTTTTCATGGAGCCCGACGACGGCCGCTTCGACTTCGCATGGTTGGATCACGCCATCGAGACGCTCGCCCACCGCGGTGTCCAGACGCTGCTGTGCACCCCAACGGCCAGCCCACCGAAGTGGTTGATGGACAAACATCCCGACATCTATCAGGTGTACGAGAACGGGGAACGTCGCGAATGGGGCCGCCGCCGCGAGTATTGCGTCAGCAGCCGCAACTACCACCTTTACACTGAACGTGTGGTGGCCGCGCTGGCGGAGCATTATCGGGACAATCCGCACGTAATCGGCTACCAGCTCGACAACGAGTTCATGGCCGAGAAGCCGTACTGCTACTGTGAAACTTGCCAGAACGACTTTCGCGCCTGGTTGCAGGGGAAGTACGGCTCGCTTGAAGCGTTCAACCGGCGCTGCGGCACCGCCTTCTGGGGGCTAAGCTATCGCTGCTGGGATGAGATCGTCCTGCCCCGGCAAGACCAGAATCCGTCCCTGGTGCTGGAAATGTATCGTTTCTTCTCGGATGCTTACCTGAAGTACGCCCGGCTCCAGACCGATATCCTGCACAGCCTGTCTCCCGGCAAGCCGGTGACGCACAACATTTGCTCCAGCGGGTTCATCAACAACCTGGATCTTTACAGGCTGGGCGACATTGTGGATATCGCCGCCGTGGACAACTACCCCCTGGGCTGGACGTTGGAAACCGAGCTGCGCAACTACGACCCGATCCCGTACGATCCTGCCATGGCCAGCCTGGCCTTGGCCTACACCCGCGCCGTCAAGAAGGCCCCTTTCTGGGTCACCGAGAAACAGATCAGTTCCAGCAGTCCGTTGCCGCCCGGCCTTGCCCGGCTGTGGACATACCAGGAAATGGCCCACGGTGGGCGCATGTTCCTCTTCTTTCCGTGGCGCGCCTGCCCTTACGGTGTTGAAAATCTGGGTCGCGGGATCCTGGACTACGATTCCGTCCCCAGGGGACGCTATTTCGAGGTGCAGCGGATCGCGCGCGAGCTGGCTGCGCTTCCAGTAGAACTGGAAGCGGCGCACGTTTGGGCGCAGGCGGCGATCCTGCGTGATTTCGACAGCGATTGGGCGCTGATGGCCGATCCCTATAATGCGCAACACCGCTACCAGCGGCACATCTATCGGTTTTCGCAGGCGCTTTTCCGCAACCAGCTCACTGTAGATGTCGTTGCCCCGACGGACGATTGGTCACCGTATCGCCTGCTGATTGTCCCCTCGCTGCTCTTGCTCGATGATGCCCTGGCTGCCAGGTTGGAGGCGTTCGCGCGTGCTGGCGGCACGCTGGTGCTCACATTTCTATCGGGGTTGCGTGACACTGAATCGGTGTTCATCCCTGAAACCTTCCCCGGCAGGCTGCGTAGCCTGGCCGGGGTGGAGATCGAAGAGCAAGACAACCACCGATCGGGTGGCACAGCCGGCGTCCGTTGGCTGGAGGGCAGCGGCCTGACCGGTAATGACGACTGCGTCTGGTGGAGCGATTTGCTCAAGCCCACCACTGCACAGGTGTTAGCCGTTTACGATGAGCGCCGCCAGTACGCTGGCACGCCCGCGATCACCATGAATGCTTTTGGCAAGGGCAAAGTGATCTACTTGGGCACGCAACCCAGCACCGAGTGTCTTCAGGCATTCGTCGCGCATTTGGCCACCGAATGCGGCATCCAGCGCCCGGTGGTCAGCGCATCGCCCCTGGTGGAAGTCGTGCACGCCCGTAGCGGCGATACCCGCTATGTTTTCGTGCACAACTTCAGCCAGGAGCCGCAGATGATCACCCTGAATCGTCCTCACACCCTGCTCGCGTCTGGGCAGCCAGGGGAAGGATCCGTGATCATCCCCCCAATGGATGCAGTCATTTTGACTGAGCGCTGAGCGCGCATAATAAATGAGCCTGAGCTCTTCGCCGGCATCAGGCGGCTCGTGGCGGAAGGGCGTTGGCACATCATGGGCGGCTGGTTGCTCCAGCCCGACTGCTACATGCCATCGGGTGAGGCGCTTGTCCGCCAGATCCTGGCCGGCCGAGCCTACTTCACTCTTCAGGAAAGCGGAAAATCGCGGCCGCAGTACGTCCGGCCGGATCGTCTGTGTCTCAACGGCGAATGGGCGTTCATGCCCGATTTCGCGGGCCGCAGCCCCGCCGACTTGCTCGCCAGCCCCCACTGGGAGGCGCAACCGGTGCGGGTGCCCTCCTCGTGGCGCTGGATGATCAAGCCCCACGAGCCATTCCAGCCCTATGACCTCTTCGGCTACCCGGCAGCCTGGAACGATGCCCAGGCCGGATTGTTGGGCCGCAGCTTCACGGTTGAGCCGCAGGGGGACGCGCGCATATGGCTCGTTTTCGAGGGTATCCTCCAGGAATGGGCCATCTTTGTGAACGGCGTGCGCGTCGCCGAGGGCAGCGAGAGCTTTCTGCCGATCGAAGTGGATGTCACGGCGCATGTGCGGCCGGGCGCGGCGAACGAGTTGGTCGTCTGGTGCGGTGCATGGCGCAGCGTGGCGACCGAGACCGGCACTAAGCTGCTCGTACCGGAGGGCTCGTGGTTCGCCCGGCTGGCGCGCGGTATCTGGCAGGATGTGTTCCTCGAAGTTCGCCCGCCGATTGCCGTGGAGGATGTCTTCGTCCAGACCTCGGTGCGCCGCAGTGAGCTTGCGGCGCGCGTGCGGGTGAGCAGCGCCGCAAGCTCGCAACCAGGCGCCATGCTGAGCGAAATGGCCGTGCGCGCCTGCGTCATGGATGGCGAGCGGGTCGCCCTGACGCTGCCTGACAGGTTAATCAGCCTGACGGCAGGCCAGGCGATCGAGTGCGAGCTGATGCAGCCCTGGCCCGATCCGATCTTCTGGTCCCCAGAGAACCCGCATCTGTATCATCTGGAGGTGGAGCTGTGGGCAGGCGGGCGACTGGTTGACCGGCGCACAGTGCGTTTTGGGTTCCGTGAGGTGTGGTTGGAAGATCACAAGCTCATCCTCAACGGGACGCGCATCAATCTGCGCGGCGACGCCTGGCACTATCAGGGCTTCGTCCAGCAGTTCCCGGAATATGCCGCCAATTGGTACCGGTTGTGCAAAGAAACAGGCATCAACTTCATCCGCCTGCACGCCATGCCCTATCCGCCGTTCTACCTGGACCTCGCCGACGAAATGGGGATGCTGATCGTGTCGGAGAGCGCCATCTACGGGTCGAGCAAGGCGATGGCTGCCGACCATCCGGACTTCCTTGCCGCCTGCCGCAGTCACCTGCGTGACTTTGTGCGTCGTGACCGGAATCATCCCAGCGTCGTGATCTGGAGCATGCAGAACGAGATGCGCTGGGTGGACGGTCGCGACGGCTACAAGGCGGAGATGCCGGCGCTGACCGCGGTGATGAAGGCGGAAGACGGCACGCGACCCATCTCTTACGACGGCGATAACCGCCTGGTGGAGCCGCAGGCGTGTGAAATCGTCAGCATGCACTACAACATCGATGGCACCGTTGCAAGCTGGGATCGGGGCAAACCGCTGATCTTCGGCGAGCATGGCAAGTGGCACTACGTCGCGCCGCAGGTGGCGACCGAGTTCGTCGGCAAAGATGCCTATACCAGCCTCGCGGCCTGCCTGGCGAACATCGGTCGCGAGGAGCAGCTTTTCAACGAATACGCCCGCCGCGAAGAAGTGACCGGCCTCACCCCCTTCAACATCGTCAACTACTGCGCCTGGACCTTTCCGGCCGCCGACATTCCGCTCGCCTGGCCCGATCTGACAACACCTGGCCCCAAACCGAACAAGATCCCTGCCCACACCCTGGTGCTCAACAACGGGCTGACTGTTGATGAGCCGCTGTTTCGTCCCAATCCATCTTATAGCGGTGTGCTGGAATCTTTTCGGCCCGTCACGCTGATTGCCAACGAGTACGATACGGCTTTTTTCGGCGGCGAGAATCTGCAGCGCAGCTTCAGCCTGTATAACGACACCGAACGCACCTCCGATGTGCGGCTGACCTATCGCCTGGTTTCCGGCCCTGAAGCGGAACTATGCCGCGGCGAGCTGACAGGACGCCAACTGCCGGGCGAGAAGTTGGAATGGGAACTGACCCTGCCGCTGCCGGCGGTGGCTGAACGGACGCCGGTCACGTTGGAGTTGACGCTTCATCACGGCGCGCGCCTCATGCATCAGGCGGCGATGACCTATCAGGTCTATCCGGCGCGCCTCCGCGTTGCGCCGCTGAACCTGGCCGGTGCGCGAGTCGGCTGTCTGGGGAGCCGGGCGACTTGCACCGCGTTCGCCGCGCTCGTCCCAGATGCGATCTGGCTGGATCGGCTGCCGGCCAGATTGGACGGCTTCGATCTGCTGGTGATCGGCCCCGGATTCAGCGAAAGTGAGGAACGGGCGGCCGCCAGCTTCGAGCCGTTCGTGCGCCGCGGTGGGTCGCTGCTGATCCTCGAACAGGACAGCTACGTCCCCGGCGAGCTGGTGCTTTCGGGCAAGAAGTTCTATAACGCGTTTCCCGCGCACCTCGCGCACCCGGTCTTTGCGGGGCTGATGGCCGCCGACTTTATCCAATGGAATCGGGCCAGCATCCACGCCGGCGATGAGCAATGGCTGGTGCAAAACGCCTTCAACAAGCCGGAGCGCGGCGACTTCGCGATCCTGCTCGAATGCGGCGCGGGTGATTGGGGGAATGGCGCTGGTTTGGATTGGGCCGCGCTGGTTGAATACCGCCTGGGGCAGGGCCGTGTACTGGTGAATCGTATCGAGCTGTTGGCGCGCTGGGCGCAGCATCCGGTCGCATGCCAATTGCTGCGCAATCTGCTGGAATATGGCGCAGCTGTCGCGACGCCGGCCGCGACGCGTGCGAGTTTTGCGCTGGTCAGCGCCGCGGGCGAGGCATTCCTGGCGAGCCTGGGCGTGCAGTTCACGGTGCTGCTGCACGGCGCGTTGCCCGATCAGGCCGGCGTGCTGATCGCGGAGCTGGCTACGCTGGATCGCACCCAGGCGCAGGCGTTGCGCGACTGGGTGTGCGGCGGCGGCCGGCTGGCCTTGCTGCCGGTTGAGCCAGCTCAGGCCGAGTTGCTGGCCGAACTGCTCGACCGGCCCGCAGCGCTGATCGAAGCGCCGG
>JALOOE010000546.1 GCA_025454565.1 Anaerolineae bacterium | reverse complement strand
CTGCATACCGCTTATTGGCACGACGGATTCGGCCGGCCGCGCAGCCACGGCTGCGTGAATTTCAGCCCGTACGACGCGTGGTGGGTCTATCAGTGGAGCGCGGCGGGCGGGGCGACCAGCCCGGCGGTGTATGTCTATTGGAGTTAACGCAGCAAGCTCGGGCCGGTCTCTGACCGAGCCCGTGGGGCGCTATGGAGTGAATGACGTATGATGACCCATCGCGAACGTATCCTCGCCGTCCTTGACCGCAAGCCGCCTGACCGCATCCCGTGGGCGCCGCGGCTGCAGCTTTGGTACAACGCCCGCGCCGCCGAGGGGAATCTGCCGGCGCGTTATCGCGGCATGTCGCTGCGCGAGATGGAGCGGGCCATGGGGGTCGCCACCCCGGCGCGCGAAGGCCGGGTTTTCAGGACGCGCTATGAAGACCTGGAGGTCAAGCGCACCGTCAAGGGCGGCCAGATCCTGACCGAGTTCATCACGCCGGTCGGTACGGTGTCGCAACTGGATGTCCAGAGCGACACGCTCGATGGCTACGCCGACAGCGGGTTGCCGATTGAGCATCCGATCAAGCGCGTCGAAGACTACGGCGTGATGGAGTACATCACCGAGCACACCTACTTCGACCCCGCCTACGATGACTATCTGGCCTACGAACAACAGATCGGCGACGACGGTTACCCGATGATCAGCGTCGGCGACTGCCCGTTCCATCATTTCCTGCTGCGTCTGTCGGGCTATCACGCCGCCTACTACGAGCTGGCCGATCATCTGCCCCAGGTCGAGCATCTCATCAAGGTCATGGAACAGGTCGAGATGGCGCGGCTATGGCCGGTCGTGCTGGACTCACCGGCGCGCCTGATCCTGCACGGCATCCACTTCGACTCACAGATGACGCCGCCCAAGCTGTTCGAACGTTACATCACGCCGTACTACCGGCAGATCACGCCGCAGCTCCACGCCCGCGGCAAAGTGCTCACCTATCACGCGGACGACGACTCGAAGCTGATCCTGCAGCAAGTGAAAGACGCCGGTTTCCACATGGCCGAATGCTTCGCCACCGCGCCGCTGGTCACCGTGACACTGGAAGAAGCGCGGCAGGCCTGGCGCAATGAGGTGATCATCTTCGGCGGCGTGCCGTCGATCATCCTCGAACAGGAGGTGATGAGCGACCTCGAGTTCGAGGCATACATGCGAGACGTTTTCCGCACCATCGCGCCGGGCGACGCCATGATCCTTGGCGTGTCCGACAACGTGATGCCGCGCGCCAGGATCGAACGCATCGAGCGCATCACACAAATGGTGCAGGAATTCGGGCAATATCCGATCTCGAAGGACTGAAGGAACCACGGAGACACGGAGGGCACGGAGATAGAGAGAATTGCTTTTTCGCTCCGTGTTCGCCGTCCCACAGGGAGGCCTCGCACTGCCTCCGCGGTTTCCTCTCGTCAAACACAGGAAAAGAGACGCGAAGACCACCAAAATGACAACGCAAACCAAGTCACTCGACACTTCCGACCCATCGATCTACGACGTCCGCACGCACGCGGCCGGCCCGGCGGGCAAGCTGCCGCTGGATGAGGACTACCTGCGCAACGCGCCGAGCGGCGACCTGTTCGGCTTGACGCAGGACGCCGGCATGGGCTGGGATCCTGCCAAGCTGCGCGGCACGGAGTTCCTGATCCTGGGCACCATGGGCGGCATCCGCGCACCCGACGGCACTCCCATTGCGCTCGGCTATCATGTCGGCCACTGGGAGGTCGGCGTGCTGATGCAGGCCGCGGCCGAGGAGTTCAGCCGCCACAATGCGGTGCCGTTCGCGGGTTACGTCAGCGATCCGTGCGATGGCCGGACGCAGGGCACCCCCGGCATGATGGACAGCCTGGCCTACCGCAACGACGCCGCGATCGTCCTCCGGCGCCTGATCCGCTCGCTCCCCACCCGCCGCGGCGTGATGGGCGTCGCCTCCTGCGACAAGGGTTTGCCGGCGATGATGATGGCGCTGGCGGGGCAGAAGTCGCTCCCCGGCGTGATCGTGCCGGGCGGCGTCACGCTGCTGCCCGCGGAAGGGGAGGATGCGGGCAAGGTGCAATCGCTCGGCGCACGCTTCGCGCACGGGCTGGTGACGATGGAAGAAGCCGCCGAGCTGAGCTGTCGTGCCTGCGCATCGCCGGGCGGCGGCTGCCAGTTCCTCGGCACCGCCGCCACCAGCCAGGTCATTGCGGAGGCGCTGGGACTGGCCGTGTCGCACTCGGCGCTCTCGCCGTCCGGGCAACCGATCTGGCTGGAGATGGCGCGCCGCGCCGCCCGTGCGCTGATGGCGTCGGCCGCGCGCCGGCACACCGTCGCCGCCATCCTGACCGAAGACGCGTTGCACAACGCAATGGTGACGCATGCGGCGTTCGGCGGCAGCACCAACCTGATCATGCACATCCCCGCCATCGCTCACGCCGCCAGGCTGCCACGCCCAACCATCGATGACTGGGCACGGATCAATCGCCAGGTGCCACGCCTGGTGGACGTGCTGCCGAACGGCCCGACCGGCTACGGCACGGTGCAGGTCTTCCTGGCCGGCGGTGTCCCCGAAGTGATGCTGCACCTGCGCGAGCTGGGCCTGCTGCGACTGAACGCGCAGACGGCGGAAGGGATCACCCTCGGCGAACGGCTGGAGGAATGGGAGCACAGCGAGCGTCGCGGTCGCCTGCGCGCGCGGCTGCAAGAGCTGGACGGGGTCGATCCGGACGACGTGATCATGAGCCCGGCGCGCGCCCGCGAGCGCGGCCTGACCAGCACCGTCACATTCCTGGCAGGCAATCTGGCGCCGCAGGGCGCGGTCGTCAAGAGCACGGCCATCGATCCGGAAGTGGTAGACGCCGACGGCGTCTACCGCAAGATCGGCCCGGCGCGCGTCTTCACCAACGAGCGCGCGGCCATCGCCGCAGTCAAGGGGCTGAACGACCGGCCGATTGTCGCGGGCGATGTGCTGGTGCTGATGGGCCGCGGCCCGTCGGGCACGGGCATGGAAGAGGTGTATCAGCTCACCGCGGCGCT
>JALOOE010000545.1 GCA_025454565.1 Anaerolineae bacterium | reverse complement strand
TGATCTACACCGCTGTGCCCAACGCGTCCCCCTACGACACGCCGCTGACGGCTGCGATACAGCGCGCGACCGCCCTCGCCGCCGGCCGCGACGATCTCAAGTGGCTGCCCAGCCTGACGACCGGCTTCACCGACTCGCGCCTGGTGCGTCCGCTCGGCATCGTGACCTACGGCTTCAGCCCCGGCCATCCCGCCGCCGATCTGAATCACCCCGCCGGCGTGCACGGCGCAAACGAGTCATGTGAGATAGCGACGCTGCTTTTCCGCACGAAACTATTGGTTGCACTGGCGCTGGAGTTGGTGGGATGAAAGATGCATTCCGGTGAAGTTTCAGACGCAAAATCTGTACATTTGGGGGCTTGACATCCGTTCGCCGCCGTGATATGCTTCTGAAAGCGTTACCGGTACCGTTTACAGCATGGTGCTGTACTTGGGTTGGCAATGGAGTCCCCATGACCGCCAGCATTCGCGATGTCGCCCAACGCGCCGGCGTCTCCATAAGCACCGCGTCTCGAGCGCTGAACAATAAGCCCGATGTAAACAAGGAGGTGCGCCAGCGCGTCCTTGCCGCGGCAGGAGAACTCAACTACACCGCCAACATCCACGCTCGGGTGTTGGGAGGCGGCCGCAGCCGCACGCTAGGCCTCATCATTGCCAGCACCAGCGCCCCTTTCTTGAACACCTTAGTCAGCGGCATCCTGGACACTGTCGCCGCCAACTGCTATAGCATCATCGTATACAATACGGACGAAGAACCACAGCGCGAACTTCAAGCATATGAACAGTTGCGCGCAGAGCGCGTGATCGGGGTATTGGTGACTTCGGTGCAGAGTTCGTATTGGTCAACCGAAAACTGGATGACCTCGACACGGACTACGCACTCGGTGATCTGCGGGATGGCTTACGAAAGGTCATTGCCTATCTATGCCAGCTTGGACATCAGCGCATCGCCTATCTCGCCGGCTCGATGCATCGCTTCCCGGTGCGGGAACGCCTGATAGGTTACCGACAGGGTCTTGAAGAACATCATATTGCGTATGATCCTGCGCTGGTCACGACGCAAGACAGCAGTATTGACTCGGTTTTCCCTCAGATCGAGTACCTTATGAAGGGCGTGAACCGGCCCCCCACCGCGATCTTCACCTACAACGATTTGCAGGCGGTGGCCGTTCTGCGAGCTCTTCACGACCTGGGTTACGGGGTCCCCGCAGATGTTTCGGTCGTGGGCTATGATGATCTCGACTTCGCGCGTCATCTGACCCCGCCGTTGACATCCATGACCCAACCGGCCTACGAGATCGGGCAGGCGGGCGCCCAGATACTGATTGATCGGCTACGCCAGCCAGACGACGCGTCGTGGACCCTGCGCCAACTACACTTCAAGTCCGAGTTGGTCGTCAGGCAATCGACAGGGCCGGCGCGGAGGGCGTCATGACCACCGACTCGGCTTCTCCCGAACGCCCCGCCTTCACCAGCGTCTCGATCTACAACCATCCGAGCGGCCTGCTATCGTTCTGGTACGCCTCGGAGTGGCAGCTTTATGCCGCGCCGACGGCGCTGCCCGCTCTCACCCTGACGCCCGATCCGGGCGATCCCGACTCGCACATCGCGATTGCCGTCCAAGATCTGGGCGCGCCGCTGGCGGCCAAGGAGCGGCCTGCCATCCTGGAAGGAGTGCGTGAGGGCCTTAGTAAGCTCGATGGATGTGTGATCGAATCGCTGGCCGAGCTGCGTCAAGAGGGTCGTTGGGGGCTGGAGTGGCATTGCACCTTCCTGTCCGGTGGCCAACGCTGCCGGCGCCGGGGCAGGATCTTTTTCAGCGACCGCTATCAGTATGCTGTGGTGCTGCAAGGGTCCAGCGAAGCGCATTACGCATACTGGCAGGGGATGTTCGAGTGGACGATGCTCACCGTCGGCACGGCGCCTTTCGCGCTTCAAGGATGGCTATCTGCCGCCGATGAATCATCGAAAGGAGGCGTCCAAGCCGATTGATGGAGTTCGCCAAACACTCGGTCAACGATTGTCCCAGTTCCAGGGAGCTTCAAGGAGGAGCTTCGATGTCTACACCGAAACACATGGATCGCCGAACGTTTCTGAAGGCAGGAGCGATGGCCGTCGCGGCGGCCACAGCATCCGCATGCGCTGCACAGCCAACCCCGGCGCCCGCAGCCCCCACCGCCGCGCCGCCTCCGAAAGCAGCCGAGCCGACCAAAGCGCCGGCCGCAGCGGCGCCCACCGCCGCACCGGCTGCAGCCAAAGCGCCGGCCGCCACGACGGCGCCGGCGGCCGCCGCACAGTTTAAGGAAGCGCCGATGCTGGCTGAACTGGTCAAGGCCGGCAAACTGCCGACGGTTGAGAAGCGATTGCCACCGACCCCCCAGACCATCAAGCCGATCAAAGAGGTGGGGCAGTACGGCGGCACGATGCGCATCGCTATCGGCAATGCCAACGCGCTCTTCGGCGATGGACAGGCGGCAATCGGCACCGAGCTGGTTCTCCGCATCGCGCCGGACTTCAACAGCATCACCGGCGGTCTGTTCGAGAAGTGGGAGTTCAACAAGGACGCCACCGAGCAAACCCTCTCCCTGCGCAAAGGGCTGAAGTGGTCCGATGGTACGCCGATGACCACGCAAGACTGCCTCTTCAACTGGGAGGATGTCCAGCTCAACAAGGAGCTGAGCCCCGCTGGCCCTGGCGCGGCCTGGCGCGTCGGCAAGGACCGCATTCCTATGGAGATGTCGGCGGTTGACGACTATACCCTGAAGTTGAAATTCGCCGTGCCCTATCCGACGATCATCTTGCACCAGGGCTTCTACAGCGGCGCTCAGCACAGCGGCATGTATACGCCCAAACACTACGGCAAGCAGTTCCATCCGAAGTACGCCGACGCGGCCGCGCTGGACAAGATGGTCAAGGACGCCAAGTTCGAGAAATGGACGCAACTCTTCGGCGCGAAGATGCTGGTCGGCTCCACGATCCCGGCGGCAGTCGGGTTGCCGGGCATGACGGCCTTCATTCGCACCGGAGATGATCCGGCCTATCACATGTACGAGCGGAATCCCTACTACTGGAAGGTGGACACCGCCGGCAATCAGCTCCCGTACATCGACAAGGTGATCGTCAACATCATCGCGGATAAAGAACTGCTCACCACGCGACTGCTCTCCGGTGATCTGGACTTCTCGGGCCACAGCACCTACCTGAAGAATATGGAGCTGTATAAGAAGGCTCAGACCGATAAGAAGATCAAGATCTACCTGTGGGATTCCACGTTGACCTCGGCCGTCCTGATCTACCCCAACTTGACAGCGAAGGACAAGGAGTTGCGGGACTTCTTCGGCCAGAAAGATGTCCGCGTCGCGCTATCGCAGTCGATCAACCGCAAAGAGATCAACGATGTCGTCCACTTCGGCCTGGGCATGCCCCGGCAAACCTCGCTGTGGCCGAACTCAATCTACTACAAGAAGGGCGACGAGGCGTGGTACATCGATTACGATCCCAAGAAGGCGAACGAGCTCATTGACAAGGCAGGCTACAGCAAGAAAGATGCGCAAGGCTTCCGCCTGTTCCCGTCGGGCAAGCGCATCAGCATCAGCGCTGAGTACGACCCGGAGCAGGGCGATATTGCGCCTACGTTGGAGTTGTGCATCCAATACTTCAAAGCAATCGGCATCGAGTTCACCATCAAGCCGCTGAACCGAACCCTGCTCAACCAGCGTCATGTCGCCAATGAACTGCCGATGACTTTCTGGCAGGCCGCTGGCGCCCAAGATCATGCGCGGCGATACTGAGGGCAATGCGCTGGGTTGGGGGCGGGCCTGGGAAGCCTGGGTGCTTCAGAAGGGCCAATTCCCCGATGTGGAAGAACAGCCGCCGGCCTGGGTCCAGGCGCAGTATGATGACTGGACCAAGTTCCATTCAACCCTGGATGAGAAGGAACGGATCCAAATCATGCGCGGGCTGTTCGACCGCTTCTATGAGAACATGCCGTGCTTCGGCACGGTGGGCGTGCCGCAAGCAGTGGTGATGAAGCCGGAGATCACCAACGTGCCGGAGAAGGGCGTCTGGGGCTACGGCACAATCCGCGCTGTCCCGGTGAACCCGGAGCAGTTCTTCTTCAAGAAGGCGTAAACGAACGCCGGCAACTCCCTCTCCCCTTCACGGAGAGGGAGGCGAGCTTTGCTCGCACGGGGTGAGGGTGGTCCAGATGATGCCCTCACCCTGGCAAGCTTCGCTCGCACGCCCTCTCCCCGATAGGGCGAGGGATGCGGGAAGAAACGTATGTCTCACAAACAACCTCCCATTCGGGCCATCACTGCGGGCCCAAAGCATCACTGGTTCGGCTACTACGACAAGCTCCAGTTCGACCCTTCGGGACGCTATGTCCTGGGCATGGAAGTGGATTTCGAGCATCGCTCGCCCCGGCCCGACGACGTGATCAAGGTCGGGATGATCGATCTGCGTGATGGCGACCGCTGGACAGAATTGGGCGAGAGCCGCGCCTGGTGCTGGCAGCAGGGCTGCATGTTGCAGTGGCTACCCGGCTCCCGCAGCGAAGTCATCTGGAATGACCGTGTTGACGATGTCTTCGTCTGCCACATCCTCGACATTCACACCGGACGCAAGCGCACTCTCCCGGCGCCGATCTACACGATCAGCCCGGATGGCAAACAGGCGGTGGCGCCCGACTTCCGGCGCATCAACGACTGCCGGCCGGGCTATGGTTACACCGGCATCCCCGATCCGTATCGCGACCATCTTGCCCCGGAGCAAACCGGCATCTGGCACATCGACCTGACGACCGGCGTCAGTAAGCTCATCATCTCCTTCGCGCAGATGGCCGCCATCTCATCGCGGCTCGGCGATATCACGGTGATGAAACATTGGTTCAACCATCTGCTTTGGGGGCCGACGAACGACCGCTTCGAGTTCCTCAACCGGTGGCGCGGCCCCGGCACGGTAGGGCTGCCCACGCGCATGTTCACGGCCCGGTCCGACGGCTCCGACATCCGCATCGTCGATGGGTACGGCAAGATGTCGCACTTCATCTGGCGCGACCCCGAGCACATCCTGGGCTGGTCGTGGCATCCGTCTCATGGCGATGCCTTCTATCTCTACACCGATGATGGCAGCGAACAGCCTGAGGCAATCGGCCTGAGCGTGATGACCGAAAACGGCCATTGCACCTACTTGCCCGGCAACGAGTGGATCCTGAACGACACCTATCCGGACCCGCAGCGACTGCAACATCTGTACTTGTACCATATCGCCACAGACGAACGCATCCCGCTGGCGGACCTCTACACCGGGACCGAATACGTGGGCGAATGGCGCTGCGATCTGCACCCACGCTTCAGCCCGGATGGCCGATTCGTCACCGTTGATTCCAATCACGGCGCCAATGGACGGCAGATCTATCTGCTAGAAATCGGCGAGATCGTGGATTCGGTGAAGTAACCGGAAGACCTTACATCATCGATTGAGAAGGTGCACGCTTGCCGGCTGCTGCTCTCAGTTGTGCTTCAGGGACCGACCTGTCGGTCCGTCGCCATCGGAGGTCAGCGGTCGGCAGGTGATGATCGGCCCCCAAGTCGGGTCCCGCATACAAGGGCGTCCACATGCGAACGTACCTCTTCAAGCGCATCCTGCAAAGCATCCCGATACTGATCGGCATCTCGATCATATCATTCGCCATCATTCAACTGCCGCCAGGTGATTACCTGACGACCTACGTCAGCAACCTGCGCGCCCAGGGTGACATGATCGGCGATGAGCAGGTCAAGGCACTCGAGGCGCAGTACGGCCTCGACCAGCCAGTATATGTCCAGTACTGGAAATGGATAAGCAACTTCGTACGCGGAGAGATGGGCCAATCGTTCTACTGGAACAA
>JALOOE010000544.1 GCA_025454565.1 Anaerolineae bacterium | reverse complement strand
AGTCGATGTTGTGCGCCGAATCCAAGACAATCACCGGACGCTGGTTGAGCTGCTCGAAACGACCGGGCCAGTTCGCCGCTGCCAGCCCCCTGCGCAACACATCATCGGTGATGCCGACTCCCTGGGCGCGCAGTTCGGCCAGCAGCGCTACGGCGACCGTCGTGTTGATGATCTGATGGTCGCCGAGCAAGGCAATCCGCAGATCGAGCAAGGTCAGCCCGTCGGCGGCTCGCCGCAGGGTCAGCGTCTGCCCGGAGAGGTCGGCGCTCTGGCGCGTTGCAGTCCAATCGACGCCGGCTCGGATCAGGCGCGTACTACGTTCAGCGCATACCTGCTCAATGACTGCCAGCGCTTCCGGCGCCTGGGGCGCGCTCACCACCGGCACACCGGTCTTGATGATGCCGGCCTTCTCCGCGGCGATCTCAGGCAGCGTGTGTCCCAGCAGCTCGACATGATCGTAGCTGAGGGAGGTGATGGCGCAGACCGCAGGCGCCACGACGTTCGTGGCGTCCAGGCGGCCCCCCAACCCGGTTTCGAGCACGGCCCAGTCGACGCCCTCCTGGGCGAAATAGGTGAACGCCAACGCCGTCATGATCTCGAACGCGGTGAGCTCGGATATGGCCGCGATGGCCGGACGCGCGATGTCGAGTTGTTCGACCAACGCGGTCTTGGGCATCAGGGCGCCGTTGAATCGAATGCGCTCTCGCCAGGTGTGCATGTGCGGGGAGGTGTAAAGCCCCGTGCGATACCCGGCGGTGCGCAGCACCGATTCGATCATGGCCGAGGTTGAGCCCTTGCCTTTCGTGCCGGCGATATGCACACATCGGAAGCGATCTTGCGGGCGACCCAGGCGGTCGAGCAGCTCGCGCATCCGGCCCAGATTGAGCGTCTCGGCATTGTATCCGAAACGAACTGGCTTTTCGTAGTTGACGAAACTGAAGATATAGTCAAGGGCGTCCTGATAACGGCCCATGTCGACTCCGCGTTACCTGTGATGTGTTGCGCGGCCGTCCATCTGCGTCGGGGCCAGATCGCCCCCGCACGAAACACGGAATACGCGACGATTCAGTACTATTCTAGCGCAAGGAGAGCCAAAACACAAAGAGAGGGATGTTTTGTCGGGAAATCGCAAGATGAACCACAGAGAGGCGGCGCACGTCGGGCGGCTTGGCGTCTATGTCCGCCTATGATACAATTTCGTGCTGGACGGAGCACGCCTTGCGCAAGCATCTTTGGGTTTTGCTGGTCTATATCGCTTTAAGCCTGGTGCTCACGTGGCCCCTGGCCGCGCACTTCTTCACGCATGTGCCCGGCGACGGCATCGACGATCCCTCTCTCGCGTGGAACCTCTGGTGGGCCAGGCACGCCCTGGTCGATCACCCGCAGAATCCCTTCCTGGTTGACTGGCAATTCTGGCCGGTCGGCATCAATCTGGCCTTCTACACGCTCACCGTGCTCAACGGGATGTTGGGCATCCCGCTCCAGGTCGTGTTCGGCGTCATTCCGACGTACAACCTGCTGCTACTGGCCTCATTTGTCCTCGGCGGCTTCGGCGCATATCTGCTGTGCCTCGATTTTGTTGATGAAGGACGAAGGACGAAGGACGAAAGCTCACGTGACCCCACCGGTCGCCGGTCCTCGGTCGTCGGCCCGTTCATCGGCGGTGCGCTCTTCGCGTTCGCGTCGGCCAAGCTGTTCTACGCAGCGCTGGGCCAGGGCAACATTGCCAGCTCGCAGTGGGCGCCGTTCGCGGCGCTCTACATCGTGCGCGCGCTGCGCCCCCAGGGTCGATTGCGCGATGCGGCGCTCGCCGCCCTGTTCATCGTGCTTCAGGCCTATGCGGAGCTGACCTTTGCATCGTTCCTGGCGATCTTTGCCGGACTGGCGCTGCTATTTCGGATTGCGGATTTGGGATTGCGGATTTGGCGACAGCGGCGCGTTCAACCGTCAACCGTCAACCGTCAACCGTCACCCATCAATTCGCAATCTGCAATCGGCAATCCGCAATCGTTCCTCGTCCGCTTTGCGCTCATCGCCGCACTCTGCGCCATCGGCATCGCGCCTATCCTCGCCAACATGCTGCCCGATCTGCGCGCAGAGGGCGATTTCTTTACGTCGGGCGGCGGCTTCGCCGACCTCTTCTCGGCCGATCTGGCCGGTTACGCGCTGCCGACGCAACTGCATCCCGTTCTCGGCGGCCTGATCCGCGGCCTATCGAACAACTCCGCGCCGCGGCCCGACGGCAGCCAGTTCCCCGTCAACAAGGGTCAGCAAATCTATGTGGGCTATGCAGCGCTCGCCCTGGCTGCGCTCGGACTGTGGCGCGGCCGCCGCCGGTCCGAGAGCTGGTTTTGGGCGCTCTCAGCGCTCGTGTTCTTTCTGCTGACCCTGGGCCCCAGTCTGCGCGTGGCGGGCTACGATCTGCACCTGCCGCTGCCGTTCGACCTGATCGCGCAACTCCCGTTTTTCAAAGGCAATCGCTATCCCAGCCGCTATTCGGTCATGCTGTTGTTGAGCCTCGCGCCGCTGGTGGCGCTAGGCGGAATGCGGATTGCGGAATGCGGACACTTGCACCTGCACTTGCGCCGGAGCGCAGCGCAGATGCAAGTGCAGGTGTTGCGGATTGCCGATCGGCGTCGCAGCAATGCTCGCGTTTCACGTTTCACGTTTCACGTTTCACGCCCACTGGTCACCTTATCTGCTTGTCTGCTCGTCTTCCTCGTCCTGTTCGAGCATCTCTCCACGCCCCTGCCCCTTTCCGATTTGCGCGTGCCGGCGCTGTACGATCAGATCGCAGCCGAGCCGGGGGATTTCGCCGTGCTCGAGTTGCCGCCCGGTTGGCGGAACGGCGCGCGCGTGGCCGGCAAACAGGACATCGTCATCATGCAGCAGCTCTGGAACCAGACGAGTCACGGCAAGCGGCTGCTCGGCGGCAACACCTCTCGCAACCCGGAATTCAAGTTCCAGTTCTTCAGCGAAGACCCGACGCTGGCCCGGCTGATCGCGCAGACCAATGCCGCCGACGTGCCCCAGCATGAGGCGTTGCGCGCGGC
>JALOOE010000543.1 GCA_025454565.1 Anaerolineae bacterium | reverse complement strand
AAGGCCTACGACAGCATCAACTTCATCATGAACCAGGTAGCCTTCGGCTGGCTGATCCGCGGCATGCACCACTGGGGCGCCACGCTGATGGTGATCGTCGTCTTTCTGCACATGCTCAAGGCATTCTTCGTCGGCGCGTACAAGTATCCGCGCGAAATAACGTGGCTCACGGGCGGCGCGCTGCTGCTGATCGTGCTGGTGATGGGGTTCAGCGGTTATCTCCTCCCCTGGAATCAGAAGGCGTATTGGGCGACTACGGTCGGCACCAACATCGCCGGCGCAGCGCCGATCGTTGGCCCGCTGCTCCTACCGATCCTCCGAGGCAGCCAGGATATCGGCGCGCTGACGCTGGCCCGCTTCTATGGGCTGCATATCTGGTGGATGCCCTTGGCGCTGTTGGGGCTGATGGGGGTTCATCTGTATCTTATCATTCGCATCGGGATCACCGCGCCGCCGGAACGGAACGAGTGATGCGTGGTGCGTAGTACATATTGCGTGATGCGACACGGATTACGCAACACGCAGACCGTAATACGAACAACGCAATATGCACTACGGGGAGAAATCCCGTGAACTCTGAAGAAAAGCAAGACTACCTCAAACGCTATAAAGAGAAGAAGGCTGAGGGCGAGCTCTTCTGGCCGGACGCAATCTCCAAAGATGCGGTCGTCTCGCTGGCGATCTTTGTCGTGTTGATCTGCCTGGCCGTCTTCGCAGGTGTACCATCCGAGCCGCCGGCGAATCCGAGCGATACGGCGTACATTCCCCGGCCTGAGTGGTACTTCATGTGGGCCTTCCAATTGCTCAAGTACTTCCCTGGTCAGTTCGAAGGCATCGCAATCGTCGGCTTGGGCCTGGTCATTGTCGTGGGGTTGTTCGGGTTGCCCTTCTTTGATCGCGGCCCGAAGCGCCATCCGCGCAACCGCCCCATCGCCACTGTGGCGATGATTCTCATCGTGGCGGCGATGGCCTTTCTGAGCATCCAGGGCGTAGTGACGACGCCTGTGTCCGAAGCGGAGGGAAAGATCATCGGCGGCACCAAGGCCGAGCAGGTGACGGCGGGCGGCGAACTTTTCGCCGAACATTGCGCCGACTGTCACGGCGCCGATGGCGAGGGTGGGGAGATCAAAGACAAGCCCGGCGAGGTGACCGCGCCGCTCAACTCCGATGATTTCCTTATCGGTCATTTCGATGACACGATTTTCCAACTCATCAGCTACGGACAGCCCGGCGAAGGGATGCAGGCGTTCGGGCTGGCTTACGGCGGTGCGCTCAACGATCAGGAGATTCGCGCGATCATTACCTTCATGCGTTCCTGGGCGGAGCCGGAAGAGGAAACTCCTGCCGGCAACGAAGCGGTTGCAGACCTGGCTAAGATCGAGAACCCCAGCTTCGCCAAGGATGTCAAACCGATCTTCGACGCAAAGTGCCTCAACTGCCATGGCAAACGCGTCAAGGGCGGCTACAAAGTCGACACGTATGATAACGTCATGACCAGCGGCGACAACGCGCCGGTGATCGTTGCCGGCGATGCCGCCAACAGCACGCTGGCCAAGATGCTGCGCGGCATCAAGACGCCTGCCGGCGGACAGATGCCTCCGGGCAAGCCGCTGAAGCCGGCGCAGATCGATCTGATCGAGCGGTGGATCAACCAGGGAGCACAGAACAATTGACATGGTCGCAGGTTGAAGGTTACAGGTTCCAGGAAGATGGATCGTCTGACGACCTTTGACCTTCAACCTGAAACCGGAGGAAAAGGCATGAGCAAACTAGCTCGCGTTTCCATACCGCAGGCTATCGCCTATCGCGGCGGCCAACCGATGACTGCGTGGCTGTTGCATCGTCTTGCCGGCATCGGCATCGTGCTGTTTGTGGGCATGCACGTTTTCGCAGGCTTCATTCTCTATGCGATTCCTGGCGGCACGGCCAACACGGTCGCCAACGCGCTGACCGAGTTCTACGAGGCCAGGCCGATGCAGATTTTCGTCCTGTTTGCCGTCCTCTATCATGGCCTCAACGGGCTACGGATCGTCGTGCTGGACATGTGGCCCAGCCTGCATCGCTACCATCGCGAGGCGATGTGGGTGCAGTGGGCCGTGTTCCTGCCGTTATTTCTGATCCCGGCGTTTCTGATTGCTATTGGCGCGAAGGTGGGCTGATCGTGATGCGTGATATAGATGGTATCAGGTTTTCACGTTTCACGCTTCACGTTTGACGTGATACGGAGGCATCGATGGTGACACAGGCCGGTGCGGCGCGCCGCTCCCGCAGCAAGTTCGAGCTCTATATGTGGTTCTTCACGCGCGTTTCGGGCATCTTGATGCTGCTCATGGGCGCGTATAGCATCATCTATGCCAACCTGATGGGCGGCCGCGGCGTGATGGATGCCGGAGCAGAGTTGCGCTGGGCGTTCTTTCCGATTTCCTTCCATGTCTCCTCCACCGATGTGGAGCTGACGCCTAACTTTCAGAACCCGTTCTGGCAGTTCTACAGCCTGTTGCTCTTCGCGTTTGCCGCCACGCACGGCGCAAACGGCATCCGGGTGATCCTTAAGGACTACGTGCGGCACCCCGTGCTGCTCGCCTGGCTGAACGCGATGTTGTTCGTCCTGTGGCTGGCCATCATGGGCGCGGCCGTCTACCTGGTCTTTGCGGCCCAGGGCGCGTGACGGCGCCAGGGCGCCGATAAGGAGTTTTTCGGGCATGATTCATCGCTACGATGTCATCGTCGTGGGCGCGGGCGGCGCCGGGTTGATGGCCGCGCTCTACGCGTCGCAGGGCGCCAAGACTGCGGTCATCAGCAAGCTCTATCCGACGCGTTCGCACACGGGCGCGGCCCAGGGCGGTATCGGCGCGGCGTTGGGCAACATGGAAGAAGACCATCCCGAGTGGCACATCTTTGATACCATCAAGGGCTCCGACTACCTGGCCGATCAGGACGCCGTGAAGATCCTCTGTGACGAGGCGGTCGGCATGGTCTACGAGTTGGAGCATATGGGGCTGCCGTTTGATCGCACACCCGATGGCCGGATCGCGCAGCGCCCGTTCGGCGGCCA
>JALOOE010000028.1 GCA_025454565.1 Anaerolineae bacterium | reverse complement strand
GCGCCCGCGGCCAAGGCGCCAGCCGCCACGAAAGCGCCAGCGCCAGCCGCTGCAGGCGCCGTGCCGAAGGTACACCTGTGGTCGAACATGATCGCGCTCTCCAAGCCCGAAGGCAGCGATCCCGAACGCTACGCCGAAGTGCAGGCCCTCATCAAGGAGAAGACTGGGGTCGAGCCACACGGCTACGTGCCGCCTCCTGGCGCGGCCGGCACGGAAAAGCTCAACCTCACTCTGGGCTCCAAGACTGAGGAGCTGGATATCTTCTCGGCGAATTGGGGCGATTACAAAGAAGCCGTCCTGCCGCTCAACGACTTGCTCGATAAGTACGGGCAGAACGTGGTCAAGGCGCACACCAAAGAGAACTGGGCAGGTATGAAGGACGCTACAGGCCGGATCTGGGGCATCCCGCGCCTCGGCGTCATGGGTCACACCGACGTTGTCGGCGTCCGCCGCGACTGGCTCAAGGAGTTGGGGCTGAGCGAGCCCAAGACCTTCGACGAGCTCGAAAACTACATCGTGCAATACCGGAAGAAGTACCCCGATGCCCTGATGGCTACCAGCGCGTGGGACTCGCTGGCCCGCGCGACGGCCGCCGGTATGACCGAGTACGGCTACGCCAACTGGCTCGACAGCAAAGACAAGAAGATCAAGTTCGGCTACTTACAGCCTGGCTTCAAGGACTGGGTGGCCAAGATGGCCGACTGGTGGAAGAAGGGCTACTTCTTCCAGGAGACCTTCAGCGTCGTCGAGCGTTCCAAGTGGACGGACATCTTCAAGCCTGGCAAAATCGGCTTGTGGATGGGTTGGTACTCGTTCATCACGATTGATGTGCAACGCTTGGTGGCAGCGAATACACCCCCGGGTATGATGTACGATTTCATCTGGGGTCTCAAGGGGCCCATGGGGCTCGCCCGTGTCAATAACCCATCTCTGGGCACCGCCATCATGATCACCAAGAAGGCCAAGAACCCAGAAGCGTGCATGAAGCTGATCAACTGGCAGTACGATACCGGCAAAGATAACCTGATGAACGTCGTCTACGGCATTAAGGGCAAAGATTGGGATTGGGTGGACGAGAAGAACAAGTACTACGTCAAACGCCTCATCCTCCCCAGCACTGCCGGCGCCAAGGTCTACGCCGGTGAGTTCATGGCTGCAACGGGTCTGGGCACCGACACCTGGACCGCTCCTGACGACGATCTACTACGTCGCCACTACGAAACCATCCGGGACCACGCCCTGGATTACAGCTTCGGCAAGATGCCTGTGGACTTCGATGTGCCCTACGACACAGCCCGAATACGCAAGCAGGTCCCCGGATTCGCCGACATCAACCGTATGGTCGGTGAAGAGATGGTCAAGTTCATCACCGCCGTCCGCCCCATGAGCGACTGGGATCAGTTCCTCGTGGAACTGAACAAGGCCGGCCTCCAGGACATGATCAATGCCTACACCGAACAGTACTTCGAGTTCAAGAAAGCCTAGCTGACCTGTCTGGCTGGCAAGTCAAATGGCTTGCCAGCCAGGGACTCGTCAGGTACTGCCCGCCATTACCTGACTGCTGCTGGCGGGAACCCGTGCCGAACAGGAGCCGGTTCAACGCGGAGGATAAGTACCATGACTGTCGAGATCAGCGAGAGCCCGCTTGCGGCTCTCGACCGCCCGACGTTGCGGGGCACCAGGTATAACTTTGCCGGAATACTCAAGGCGATCAATAAAAACAAGTTCTACTATCTTCTAGCGTTGCCTGGGCTGCTGTATTTCCTGATTTTCCACTACCTTCCGATGTTTGGGATCGTCGTTGCCTTCAAGGACATCACGCCGTTTTCTGGACTTGATGGCATCCTGCACGAGCCATTCGTCGGCCTCATCCACTTCAAGCACTGGATCCAGTCCTACTACTTCGTCAATGTGATGGGCAACACGCTGATCATCAGTGGCTTGAAGCTGCTGGTTGGCTTTCCAGCTCCGATTATCCTTGCTCTGCTCATCAATGAGGTGCGGACCACGTGGTTCAAGCGCGGTGTGCAGACCATTTCCTACATGCCCCATTTCCTGTCGGTGGTGGTGGTGTCCGGTCTGGTGATGAACCTGCTATCGAGCCAGGGCGGACTCGTCAATCAGGCCGTGGTGGCCTTGGGCGGCAAATCGCATGCCTATCTTACAGATCCTGCGTACTTCCGCTCGATACTGGTGAGCTCGCACGTATGGCAGCATGTAGGGTGGGGCACGATTCTCTACCTGGCAGCTATGTCAGGCATCGATCCGCAGCTCTATGAGGCGGCGATGATTGACGGAGCGAACAAGTGGCAGCAAATCCGGCACATCACTCTGCCAGGCATCGCATTCGTAATCGTCATTCTGTTCATCTTCGCCGTTGGCGGCTTGCTTAACGCCGGGTTTGAACAGATCCTGCTGCTGTACTCGCCCTCCGTGTACTCCGTATCCGACATCATCGACACCTATGTCTACCGCTCAGGTCTGCTCGGCATGCAGTACTCATTTGCAACTGCCGTGGGCGTGTTCAAATCCGTACTGGCGATGATCCTGCTCCTGGGCGCCAACTGGTTTGCCCGACGGCTGGGTCAGACCGGCATCTGGTAGGAGAAAGATCGTGGTCAAGCTATCCCGTGGTGAGCGCATCTTCGAGATCCTGAACACTGTCTTTCTTATCCTGCTCAGCGTTGTCTTCCTCCTGCCCTTGTTCACGGTAGTCTCGACATCACTGATCGGCGAAGCGGAGTACGCGCGGCGCGGCCTCTTTTTCCTGTGGCCTGAGAAACCGGTGCTGACGGCCTACGAGCTGCTGCTCTCTGGCGGCTCGGTAGTGCTCAACGCCTACACGATCACACTTTTCCGCGTTATTGTCGGCACGTTCCTCAACCTGGTGTTTACGATAACCCTGGCTTACGTCCTGGCGCGCCGCAACCTCCCAGGTCGGACGCTCTTGACCATATTTGTGTTTGTTCCCATGGTGTTCAGTGGCGGATTGATCCCGAGCTTCATCCTCATGGACACAATCGGTCTGCTCAACAGCGTCTGGGCAATGATCATACCGGGCCTGGTCAGTGCGTGGAACATGCTCATCATGCGCAATTTCTTCATGGCCTTGCCTCCAGAGCTCGAGGAGGCAGCGATTGTAGACGGCGCTGGCCCTTTGACGATTCTCCTCCGCATCGTCTTGCCGCTATCCTTGCCGGCCATCGCGACCATTGGCCTGTTTTACGCCGTCGCGCACTGGAACGCTTGGTTCGACGCCGCTATCTACATCAAGGATCTGCGTAAGCTGCCGGTCCAGGTGATCCTGCGCGGCATCCTGCAACAGGCAATCATGCTGGAGCCGGAGACCATGGCGAATGTTCAGCTCATGCCGCCCTCTGCGGCGCTGCAAGCGGCCATGGTGGTCATCTCGACCGTGCCGATCCTGCTCGTCTACCCGTTCCTCCAGAAATACTTCGTCAAGGGCGCGCTGATCGGCTCGATCAAAGGCTGAGGCATATGCAACGCGCCACGTTCATCGAGCCATCGGCGATCTTCCTACCACACACCGCCGAGCGGGCGTTCATCGGGCCGGGCATGTGCCGCCTGCCCGATGGCGACATTCTGATGGCTGCGCCGTGGGGGCGGCCACCCACCGATTTCGAGGAGTTGGCCGCCAAGCATCCCGTCCCAATGTTCTATCGCAGCAGCGACGGCGGCCGTACCTGGCGGGAAGCCGGCCGCATGAACCTGCCGTGGGGCCGCACTGGGATGATCAGCGATGGTGGCATCACCTTCCTCTGGTTGCGCGACCCACAGGGGGCCCCCGGTTCTGGACGCCTGGCCTTTCTCGCTCATCGCCACGTCCTGGGATTCCATGGCGGCGGCGCGCCGGTCTTCTCGATCAGCACGGATGGAGGCTGCACCTGGTCATCAGTTCAACTGCTGGCCGACCGGGATGAAGTCTACTACGTGATGAACGACCGGCTGATTCAGCTTTGCAGTGGACGGCTGGTGGCTCCCGTCGCCTGGGCCCTCTTCGGATCGGATGGCCGCTACATCGAAGGGGACGCCTGCCACGGCCGTTGTTTTCTCAGCGATGACAGCGGGGCCACATGGCGGCTTGGTCGTGGCGAGGCGATCCTGCCGGGCGATCCACGCGGCATCGCCGAACCGTGCGTGGCCGAAGTGGAAGATAACCGGCTGCTGATGCTGTCACGCACTGGCGCAGGCTGCCTCTGCGCAAACTGGTCGGACGACGGTGGGGAAACCTGGTCGGTGGCGGAGCGGACGGCGCTGACCTCGGCCTGCTCGTCGTTGACCATGCACACGTTGCCCGATGGCCGGCTGATCGTTTTCTACAATCACGCCGAGCCACTCTATCCCGGCGCGTTTTTCCCCCGTAATCCGCTGGTCTACGCGTTGTCGTCGGATGGCGGTCGGAGTTGGGGCGAACCGGTAGTCATTGACGATGACGGTGTCGCTCCGATCGCGGGGCAACATCTCCAACATATCTACCCGGCCGCGTGCTTCACGGATGAGGGGATGCTGCTCGTCTATTCGACTCACGCCGCCGACCCGGACGGCCGCTTCGGCGGCGGTGGGCCAGACGCCTGGCGCATCGGCGGCGGCAAGCGGTGCATCTTGCCATATCCAGACTGAGCCTCGGGAGCGTCTGTCACCATGCAGAATGATCCAGCCACCACCCTGGCGGCGCTGCGCACCGCGCCGTCGAGAGCCGAAGCCATGCGGCGATTTGCCGATGTGCTCGACGCGCACGGCGCGCGCCTGGCCGATCTCAAGCGACGCGTGGATCAGGTCTACCGTTTCGAGACCCCCAACCGCCCGGTCTTCCAGTTTGACGTCATCGGCCACACGTATGAACCGGCGGGGTGGGCCAACTCTCCACACGACAAACTACTCGACAGCAACCTGCAACGCATTGTCTTCCAGCTTTGCAGCATGCCCGAATCGGATGTCATGCCTACGCTGGCGACCGGCCTTGGCACATCCGACCTGATCCCGCGCATGTTCGGTGTCACCTTCGATGTCACCCCGGAAGGCGCCGTGCTCCAGCACTTCAACCTGATCGAGGAGCTGCCGCGCGACTTGGTCAGACTGCAAGACGTGGATGTCACGCAAACCGAGCCGTGGCACGATGCGGTCGAGCGCGTTCGCTTCCTGGCCGAGGCGACCGAGGGCCGCCTCTACATTGCGCAGCCGCAGATGCAAGGACCTGACACCAACGCAGCCCGGCTGATGGATCAGTCGGCGATGCTGATGGCCTGCCGCACCAATCCTGACGCGATGCGAGTGATCTCCAACACATGGGCCGAAGTCGCTGCGCGCCTCCAGCAAGCGCTCCAGCAAGTTGCGGGCAAGCCGGGACTCATGCGCCCGCGGGCGCGCTTCTTCCAGCCGGAGTGGGTGACAGCGGTTGTCGTGGGCGACTATTTGCCGTTCATGCAGCCGAAATGCTGGCAGGAAATCTTCGGGGAGGCGTTTGGCATCCTCTACCGCCGCGCGGGACCGATCTTCTATCACACATGCGGCCCGGTCATCGGCACTGAGGAGGTGCTGAAGGCGCTGCCCGGGCTGGTTGGCTTTGAGACGTCGTACGTTCGCAAGCAGTCGAAACGGCTGGCCGATCTCGCCGAATTGAAGGAGCGGCTGAAGGGCAGTCTTGTGCTCTGCTCCTTCGAGTGGGCGCTCGGCGGTTTCACCGAAGACATGGAGAACTTCACCGCTGAATGGCTGTGGAGGATGACCGAGGGCGGTGGGTTCATGATCCAGGATTCCGGGCCTGCCGATGAAGGGTATGCGCTCTACCGCCGGTTGGATCTGCTTCGGGAGCAGTGATCGCAGATGAAGGCGTTCGGGCAGATCGGCGCCATCTTCCGCTTCGCCGTCAGACGCCTGACAGCGCAGCCGTGGTTGGCGTTGGCACACCTGATCGGCTTGACGTGCGCGGTCATGCTCGTGGTCAGCATCCCGCTGTATGTGGATGCCACCTTCCATCGCATGCTCCGAGAGGAGTTGCGGGTGGGCGCGAGCATGCAAAGCCTGCCGCCTTTCGCCATCATGTTCCACTATATCGGGTCGTGGGCCGGTGCGCGAACTTGGGCGGAGGTGGCGCCGGCTGACGCGTACCTGTCGGGGCCGATCACCGGTGAATTAGGATTGGCGCCTAGACTGACCGTTCGCTCGCTGAAGACCAATCGCTTTTACCTCTTCCCAGACACCGCGGATCCCACGCGCAGCCTGCTGGGTCGGCTGGGCACAGTCAGCCTGGCTGCACTCACCGGGCTGGGCGCTCACGTGACGCTTCTCGCGGGCGACTTCCCCGCCCCTGCCCCCACCTTCCAGGGCGAGCCGTTGGAGGTGCTGGTCAGCGAGGCGCTGGCAAACCGGGCTGGCCTCGAGGTGGGCGACACGTATATCGTGTTTGACAACGAAGGCCCGGTGATCCAGATCCCCGTGCGCGTGGCGGGCATCTGGCAGGCGACCGATTCCAGTGAGCCGTTCTGGTTCACCCGGCCGGAGACGTGGCAGGATGTCTTCCTGGTGCCCGACGAAACATTCCTCGGCGCGCTGCAGCAGCGGATCAAGCAGCCGATCTCTGAAGCGGTCTGGTACCTGGTCGTGGATGGCAGCGGTGTGCGCACGGGCAACGCAGCCGATGTGCAGGCTCGCATGAACCGTGTACAGATGCAGGTGTCGAACCTGCTGCCGAAGACCCTGGTCAGCTCGCCACTGCCGGCACTGCAGCGGTATCAGCGGGCCGCGCGCCAGCTCATGACGCAGCTCATGATCTTCAGCCTGCCGCTGTTGGGCATGGTCATACTCTTCATCGGCCTGGTCGCGGGGATGACGGCTGCCAGGCGCAGGAACGAGGTTGCGATCCTGCGCAGCCGCGGGGTTACCGCTCTTCAAGTGCTTGGCGCCGCGACGGCTGAGGCGCTGATCCTCGGGCTAGCCGCGCTGAGCCTGGGATTGCCCGCCGGCATGGCCGCCGCTTCGTTTGCCGCGAGTGCGCGGGGCTTTCTGGATTTCGCCCCCCGCGCCCCGGCGCAGGTGACGCTCGATTTGCAGGTGGTGCGCGCGGGACTGATCGCCGTCAGCGTCGGCGTCCTGGTGCAGGTGCTGCCCGTCCTCGGCTCCACCAGACTCACGGTTGTCAGCCAGCGGCAGGAGCGCGTCCGCGTGCTGCAGCCGCCTTGGTGGCAGCGGGCCGGCCTGGATCTTCTGCTGCTGGCCGTCGCCGCCTACGGCGCGTACCAGCTCCGGCAGACGGGCGATCTGCTGCCGTCGAGCGCCGCAGCCGAGGCAGCGGCCGTTGACCCGTTCCGCAATCCTTTGCTACTGATCGTGCCGTTTCTGGCATTCCTGGGGGTGGCGCTGCTGCTGGTGCGACTGTTACCGTGCGGGGTGGCTGGGCTGGCATGGTTAGCAGCCCGCACGCCGAGCGTGGGCTTCCTGCTAGCAGCGCGCCAGTTCGCTCGCATGCCGGGCTTCTATGCCGCACCGCTGATCCTAACCGTGGTGACGCTCAGTCTCTTGGCGTTCATCGCGTCCACGGCCCGGTCGCTGGACAGCCACCTCTTTGAGCAGGTGCGGTATGGCAGCGGGGCCGAGATGGTGGTGCGGCCCGACGTCGAGACCGGTGTCGGCGGCGATGCAGAAACTGGCGCGGCGAGCCCGACCTCTCAGCCCGGATGGTATTACGTCCCGGTGGCGGAGTACCTGAACACGCCGGGCGTGCAGACCGCAACCCGTGTCGGCGGCTATCGCGCGGCACTGACCCCAGGCGGTAATGGTGTGGGATCGTTCATGGGCATCGACAGCGCTAGCTTCGCACGGGTAGCTTACTGGCAACCCGATTTCGCCGCCGCAGACCTCGACACGTTGATGAGAGCTTTGGCCGTACGGCCCGACGCGGTGCTGGCGCCCAGCAGCTTTCTCGCCAGCCAGGGGCTGCGCATCGGCGATTCCTTGCGACTCTACGCCAGTGTATTTGGACACGAAGTGCCATTGCGGCTGACTATTGCCGGCAGCTTCGACCTCTTTCCCACCTGGAATCCGCGCTTCGGGCAGTTGTTCGTGGGCAACCTGGATCACCTGCATGGGCAGGTGGGCAGCGAACTGCCCGCCAACGTCTGGTTGGCCCTGGCTCCCGGCAGCGATCGCGTCCAGGTGCCAGCGGCTCTGCGCCGGTTGAACCCATATAGCGTGGTGGTGTGGCCCTCAACGGACGAAGTGAACGCCGAACAGCAGCGCCCCGAGCGACAAGGCTTAATCGGTATCTTTTCGGTCGGTTTCTTGGCGGTCATGATGCTCGCTGTGCTCGGTTTCTTCCTGCACACCTCGAACTCGATGCAGCGGCGGACGGTCGAGTTGGGGGTCCTCAGGACGCTGGGCATCTCGGCCTGGCAAGTTGTGGGTTATCTGACGTGGGAGATGCTCTTCTTGATGGTCTGCGGGCTGGGGGTCGGCGCAGCACTGGGCGTGCTGGGGAGCCGGCTCTGGATCCCATATTACCGGGTGGGCGGCGGCTCGCTCAGCGCCATCCTGCCGCTGCAGGTGGAAATGGCTTGGCCGGCCGTCGTGGGCTTTTGCGCGTTGTTCGGGCTGCTGCTTCTGGTCTTGCTTGGACTGGCGATCGGCATGTTGCGGCGGCTCCGCCTGTCACAGGCGATCAAACTTCTTGAAGGCGTGTAGAGGGTGTTTGCCGAAGATCTGGCGAAGCATCCAGAGCGGAGTGGCGTCGCCTTGTCCTCCACGAAGTCGGAAGATGCGTCGCGCGCGGCAAGTTGTCCATGTAGGGCGCCACGCGACGACCGGTGATCAAGGCGATGGCGCCGGCATGACACAATCCTGGTTGGAGCCATGATGAACTCAACAGAACCATTCTTCAACAAGACAACCCTTTTTCGAACGGGCGAAGGCGGCTACGCCACCTATCGCATCCCGGCCATCGCCGTGACGACGCGGGGCACGCTGCTGGCCTTTTGCGCGGCGCGGGTGGAGCCTGGCGATTGGTCGGAGATCGCCATCGCCCTGCGGCGCAGCACCGATAGCGGCGCCACCTGGTCATCGATGCGGATCATTGCCAGCCGGCGGGGCGCCACCGTGGACAACCCGGCGCCCATCGTGGATCGGGAGACGGGCAGCCTGCACTTCCTTCACCAGGCGGAGTATGAACGCTGCTACTACCTCCGCAGCGATGATGATGGGTTGAACTGGAGTGAGCCGGTGGACATCACCGCAACCTTCGATCGCTTCCGCGACGAATACCCTTGGACGGTCATCGCGCCGGGGCCGGGGCATGGCATCCAGCTCAGGAATGGCCGGTTAGTCGTGCCGGTGTGGCTCTCGACCGGCGCGGGCACGGAGTTCGGCAAGGGCAAGCGCGGACATCGTCCCTCGGTCGTCTCGGTGATCACCAGCGACGATCACGGTGCGACGTGGCAGCGGGGCGAGATCGTCGCCCGCCACACTGAGATGACGCCCAACCCCAGCGAAACGGACGCGCTGCAACTGAACGACGGCCGGGTATTGCTCAACATCCGCAACGAATCCAAACGCAACCGCCGGCTGATCTCCGTCAGCGCGGACGGCGCGACGGGATGGTCGGAGCCAGCCTTTCACGAGGGGCTGTTCGAGCCCATCTGCTTCGCCAGCCTGATCCGCTATTCTGAGCAACCATCACGGATCCTGTTCGCCAACCCGGACAGCCGACACACGGGTGCGCCGGCGGCAGCCTGGGGCGCGTGGCGTAGGGAAAACCTGACCGTGCGACTCAGTGATGACGAGGGCGAGACTTGGCCCGTCGCGAAGGTTGTTGACCCCGGCGTGACCGGCTATTCCGATCTGGCTGTGAGCGCCGACGGCACGATCTACTGCCTCTACGAGGGCGGTGAGACGGGCGGCAACATGTTTCACAACTCGCACCTGACCCTGGCTGCGTTCAACCTGGCCTGGCTGACGGAGGCAACCAGTAGGTGAAAACCCATCGGCCGGACAGAACGCGGACGACGCAGACATGGCGGAGGACGCGGACAGAATCGCTCTCTATCCGCGTCTTCTGCGTTGTCCGCGTTGTCCGCGTCCCGGTCTCACTCGTCACTCCACGGGGATACCGATGAACTCAAAAGAACGCGTTCTTACCGCAATCGGCCTGGGCCAAGCCGATCGCGTGCCGCTGGACTTCAGTGCCAACGCAGGCACCCTGATGCGGCTGCATCGCGACCTCGGGACGACCACCCATCGCGAGTTGCTCGACCGCCTACACGTGGACATCCTCGACCTGCGCGGCGTGGTGGATCCGATCCCGAAGGAGCGTTGGCTGCCGCCGGACGAGGTCAAAGAAAACTTCTGGGGCTGGCGGACGAAGGTCATGGAGACAGCGATGGGGCCGGAGGAATGTTACGTGGATTTCGTCCTGTCCGGCGCCACGAGCATCGAGCAGTTGGCCGCCCATCCCTGGCCCCAGCCCGACTGGTTCGACTTCACCGGCTTCGCCGAGCGGCTGGATGAATGGTCGGATCACGCGCTCATGGCGTCGGGCGCCAGCATCTGGCAGCACCCCACCTTCCTCCGCGGCCTCGAACGGCTGCTCATGGATCTGCTGGAGGCACCGGAGCTGGCCGACTACGTGATGGATCGCTTCACCGATTTCTATGTGACCTACTTCGACCGCATGTTCACGGCCGCGGCGGGCCGCATTGACATCCTGCGCATTGCCGACGACCTGGGCACGCAGCACGGGCTGCTTATTAGCCCGCGGCTGTTTGACCGCTGCTTCGCGCCGCGGCTGGCGCGGCTGGTAGAGATGGCGCACAGCCACGGTGTGAAGGTCATGTTTCACTCGTGCGGGGCCATCGTGCCGTTCATCGAGCGCATCATCGACCTGGGCGTAGATATCCTCGATCCGCTGCAGGTGGCGGCCGACGGCATGGATCCACAGGTCATCAAGGAGCGCTTCGGGAGCCGCATCTGCCTGCACGGAGCGATCGACACGCAGTACGTCCTGCCGCGCGGCACCCCGGAGGATGTCCGCGGTGCGGTGCGGCGGATGATTGCCATTCTGGGCGCGGGTGGCGGATTTGTCCTCGCGCCGTCCCATGTCCTGCAAACCGATGTGCCTACCGAGAATGTGCTCGCGCTGTACGAGGCAGGATATGCCGCGGGTTGAGGACGCAGATTCACGCGGATCCTCGCAGACGTCATCTTAGCAGATGAGCAGTGAACGAAATCGGCGTCAATCTGCGTTGATCTGCGTCCAGCATCGTGGTTGCGGCAGGAAGTCGTATGTTGGGTGACACAGGCATCGAACATCCGCTGGCTCTACGCCAGCACAGCCACTTTTGGGGTGATCCAGGGCGGGGCAACGGCCTACCTGCCGGTGTTTCTCGCCCGGCTCGGGGCGTCAGCGTTCGAGATCGGGTTGCTGACAGCCGCGCCGGCGCTGTTGAGCATGGTCATCCTGATTCCATCGGGCCTGGTCGCGGAGCGCTTCCGAGATCAGGTGCGACTGCGGGTGTGGACCGAGGTGGCGATCTACGTTCCGACGCTGATCCTGGCCCTGTGCCCGTTTTTCGTCCCGCTGGAGGCGCTGCCTGCCGTGGCGATCGTGTTGTGCACGATCCAGGCGATCCCCATGGCCCTGGAAACGTCCGCTTTCTTGACGGTGTTTGCCCAGGCCTTTCCACCGGATCGCATCGCGCACATCAACGGCGTGCGCTGGGCGCTCATGGGGCTGACGGCAGCGGCATCGGTGGCGGTCTTCGGGCGGTCGTTGGATCTGCTGCCGTTCCCGCTGAATTACCAGATCGTCTTCGGGTTGACCTGGGCGGCCGGGATGTGCAATGCGGCGCTCTTCGCTCGCATCCGCGTGCCGCTCCTGCCGGGAACGAGAGTGTCGGATACGCCGCGGACCAGCTCGCTTGTGGTCGCAGTCGCGTCCCGCGTGCGCGCCTACGGCCGTTCGGTGATGGGACAGCCGGCGTTCGTTCGCTACCTGTTCGCAACCCTTCCTTTCCGGATTGCGCTGATGATGCCCGAGGCGCTCTACAGCCTGTTCTGGGTCAACTCGCTGGAGGCGAGCGACAGCCTGATCGGGTTGCGAGGCACGGCGGTGTTTGCCGCCCAATTGATCGGTTTCGTATCTTGGGGCCGGCTCGCGAACCGGCTGGGCCACCGCCGGGTGCTCTTCATGTCGGCCATTTTGGCGGGGCTCTATCCGATTTGCACCGGCCTGGCGCCTAAGGCAGCCTGGTTGGTGCTGATTGCGGTCATCTGGGGGCTGGGCTACTCCGGGATACGCATCGCGCTGTTCGA
This sequence comes from Anaerolineae bacterium, assembly GCA_025454565.1. Lineage (GTDB taxonomy): Bacteria > Chloroflexota > Anaerolineae > CG2-30-64-16 > CG2-30-64-16 > JALOOE01. Next base: position 3,727 of record JALOOE010000028.1, on the reverse strand, counting down.
CATGATGATCGTCTCGGTCCCAGCCGAGATGATGCCGCGTTTCGCGTCGTTGTACAGCCTTGCCGAAAGGTTTGCGATGTTCGTCGGCCCTCTCTTGGGCGTGGCACTGAGTCAGGCGACATCGTTGCGTTCGGCGCTGCTGGCGATCGGCGCCATCCAGCTTGCCGCATCAGCGGCTTTCTTCCTGCTGCCGCGGACGCAGCGCGGCGAGCATGAAGCACCAACTTAGCAAGGAGTTCTCTAATGTCCGACACTTCAGACATGATCCTGGCAAAACACGTCACGGTCGGCGGCGGCGAGGTGGCCACGGCCGCCCCGCCGCGTGGATTGGTGACGCGCGACGATCTGGGTATCTTGGCCCACCAAAGCCTCGACGGGCAGGTCGTGCATCGCACGGCTGGCCCCAAGATCCCGCTGTACGAAACCCGGTCCACCGTCACGCCGGGCGGCGATTTGCTGTTGATGTTTCCCGAGGGTGGGCACTACGGGCACGGCGCGGTGAAGGTTAACGACATGCTGGCCTACCGCTCGTCCGACGGGGGCAAGACCTGGCATGGCCCGACCGTAGCGTTCGACATTGACTACAACCAGCACGGCTTCATCCCGCTGATCCCAAAAGGCTCCCGGCGGATCTACGCCTTCGGCACCCAACCGGTCTGGGATCTCTACACGCGCGAGCGCGGCCTGAACGAGAACGCGCCCATCGGCTACCGCTATTCGGATGACGACGGCCACCACTGGTGCGAGGTGCGCATCATCCGGCCGGCCAACGATCCCGGCTTCCGGGGCATGTCGGTGATGCGCATGTGCGAGACGGACGCCGGCACGTGGCTCCTCGGCTCGCACGAGGGGGATTGGTCGTACAAGCCGCTGATGACCCGCCAGTACGTGCTGCGCTCCGAGGATCAGGGCAGGAGCTGGGAAGTGCTGCCCGGCCCGCGCCACGGCGGCTGGTGCGTGGCCGGCTTCAACCGGATGGACGAGGGCCGGCCGATCAACCTGGGCGGCGGCGAGGTGTATATGCTGCTGCGCTCGGCCGAGGGGCATCTCTGGAATACGCGCAGCCTGGACGACGGCAAGATGTGGGAGAAGCCCACGCTGACCTCGCTGATCCACCCCGATGCACCGCCGATGCTTACGCATCTGTCCGATGGCAAGACGCTGCTTGCGCTGCACCACAACCGCTATTCCGATCTGAACTACACCGGGCTGGACGGCAAGAAGCCGGAGGTGATGAAGGATCGCTCCGAAATCTGGGCTGCGCTCTCGCGCGACGGTGGCCGCACCTGGAGCGAGCCGCGCTTCCTGTTCGCCAACGCGCTGGCGGAGACCCTCGAATCACCGTTCCGCAACTACCAGTGCTCCTACATTGACGTGTTCCCGGTGGGCGATGTGCTGCACCTGTTCGTGCCCCATCGCTGGCGGCAAGTGCTGCATCTGACGCTGCACGAGGCCGCCCTGAGCCAGTTGCCCACGCGCAGGGAGTTGGCATGAACCATCGGGAGCGCATCCTGGCGGCGCTGCGACGCGAACAACCGGACCGGATTCCGATGGGCATCCATTTCGCCGCGACCAAGTACGAGGAGTTCGTCGCGCGCATCGGGCAGACCGACACCGCGGCGTACTTCGATCTCGATTACCGCCATGTGCCGGTGAAAGCCCCGCGGACGCTGCCCGATTACAGCCGCCACTTCGCGGGCCGAGCGCCTGACTGGCCCGACATGACTGCGCCCGGCTTTGCCCTGCGGCCGTTCCGCGGCAGTCCAAGCTATTTCGTCATGGGCCCGCAGCACACCGCGCTCAACGAATGGGGCGAGTACCGGGTCTACGGCGACGACGAGGACTATCATAAAAAGATCTATCCGTTGGATGGCCCGGACTGCACGATCGCCGACGTGGAAGCCTACCCGTTGCCCGACCTGACAGAGGCGTACCGCTACGAAGGGATCGCGGAGGCCATCCGGGCGCTCCACGGCCGCGAGTTGGCAGCCGTCCTCTCCTGGGAGATGACCATCTTCGAGAAGGCGTGGCGCATCCGTGGGATGGAGGCGCTGATGATGGACTTCACCGAGAACCCCGCGCTGGTGGAGTGCTTGATGGAGCGCATCGCAGAGCGCACCGGCTACCTGGCCCGGCGTTACGCCGAACTGGGCGTAGACATCATCCAGTTCGGTGACGACATTGCCTCGCAACAGGGCATGATGATGAGCCTGCGCCACTGGCGCAAGTACATCAAGCCGCGCCTGGCCGGCATCATCGCCGGGATCAAGGCCGCCAACCCGGCTGTGCTGGCATTCTACCACAGCGACGGCAACATCGAGTCGGTGATCCCCGAGTTGATCGAGATCGGCATTGACGTGCTGAACCCGATCCAGCCCGAATGCCTGGACATCGCCGCGCTCAAGCAGAAGTTCGGTGGACACCTGGCTTTTTGGGGCGGCGTCGGCGTCCAGACGGTCATGCCGTTCGGCGCACCGGCAGAGGTACGCGCTGCGGTCAGAAAACTTATCGCCGACGCGGGCCGGGGCGGGGGTCTCGTCATCGCGCCGGCACACCTGATCGAGCGCGACATCCCGTGGGAGAACGTCTTAGCCTTTGTCGAGGCAGTCAGGGAGTATGGAAGGAGCGACGCGTGAGTGGTATGGTGCAGTTGAGCAGCCGGGAGCGGCTGGGGCGGGTCTGCCTCAATCAGGCAGTTGACCGAGGGGTCTTCTTCTCCGAGCATTACTGGAGTCAGACGTGGGAACGCTGGTTGGGCGAAGGGATGCCGCCCGGCTTCTCGTTCGACTACGACTTCGATTTCCATAGTAGCTGCCTCGGCGCACTGGGGATCAACATCGGCTTCCAGCCCGCCTTCGCCGTGGAGGTGCTGCAAGATGATGGAGCCACGCAAGTGGTGCGCGACCAGTACGGTGTGGTGAAACGGGTCTTTCGCGACCGCCCCGGCCAGTTGCAGCAGTTCCTGGAGCACCCGGTCAGTGACCGGGCCAGTTGGGAGCGGTTGGCGCCGCGCCTGGCCGCCAGTGATGACATGCCTGATCGCCTGCCGCCCGACTGGGCAGCGCGCGCCGCTCGCCTGAACGCGTCCGATCAGCCGGTCTTCTTCGGGGGCACGCATCTGTGCGGCTTCTTCAGCTTCCTGCGCGAACTGACCGGCGAGAATGTCTACTACCTGCTACATGATGACCCGGACCTCATGCACGAGATGTTGGGTTTTCAGACCGACCGCCTGATCGCCATGTTGCGCCGCGCCGGCCGGGAGGCGCATCTCGACGGGCAATTCATTTGGGAAGACATGTGCTTCAAGACCGGGCCACTGATCGGGCCGCGGGCTTTCCGCGACTTTCTGCTTGAGCCCTATTGCCGGCTGATCGAAGCGGCACAGGACTGTGGGGTGCGGATCTTCTACGTTGACTCCGACGGCAACCTGGATGCGCTGCTGCCGCTATGGTTGGAAGCTGGGGTCAATGCCATCGAGCCGTTCGAAGTCGCAGCCGGCATGGATGTCGTGGCGATTAAGCGCCGCTACGGCGGGCGGTTAGCCATCGTAGGCGGCATTGACAAGCGGGCGCTAGCTGCCGGGCGGCAAGCGATCGACGCCGAGATCGAGCGCGTGCGTCCGGCCTACGAGTTGGGAGGCTACTTGCCCTGTGTGGATCACTCGGTGCCTCCAGACGTAAGCTGGGACAATTTCCAATACTACCTTGATCGGAAGCGAGAACTGGTA
>JALOOE010000542.1 GCA_025454565.1 Anaerolineae bacterium | reverse complement strand
GCGTCTATGGTGTAGTCGGCGGGCGCTTCTTCGACACCGGGCGGCGTTTCGATGACCGACTCGACGGTCTCACCGGCAACGTCGATGGTCACTTCCTCGATGCGCGCGGGATCGCCATCGAAATCTGCATCGGCGAAATGCCGGGTGGCGGTGCCGGTGAAGTCGATGATATTGAAGTATTCCTTGCCATAGTCGACCTTCAGTCGGGTGCCGCGCCCGATGATCTGCTTGAACTCGGAGCGGGAGCCGACCACGCGCGCCAGCACCACGTTCTTGACCATCTCGGCGTCGACGCCGGTGGTCAGCAATTGCGAGGTGGTCAGGATCACCGGCGTGGGTTTGTCGACGTCCTGAAAGTGTGCGAGGTGTGTGAGGCCAATGGCGCCTTCGTCTGCAGTGACGCGGCAGACGTAGTCCGGGTATTGCTTGACCAGATCGCTGTTGAGGTTGACCAGCTCTTGGCGCATCTCGGCGGCATGCTCCTGATCGACGCAGAACACGATAGTTTTTGCGAAGCGGTCGGTGCCCGTGAGGAAGTCGGCAAGGTGCTTCGCAATCGCCTTGGTGCGCGCGCGCAGCGCGATGACGCGTTCGAAATCCTTAGTCTGGTACTCATCGTCCGGCACCGGGCGGCCGAAGCGGTCGAGTTCATCCTTGGACGGCCGCCAGCCGGCGGCATCCACGGTGGTGATGACACGATGAACCCGATAGGGCGCAAGAAAGCCATCCTCGATGCCTTGTCGCAAGCTGTAGGTGTAGACCGGGTTGCCAAAGTACTCATAGCTGTCGCGCGATTCCTCGCGCAGCGGCGTGGCCGTCATGCCGAACTGCACGGCCGGAGCGAAGTAGTCGAGCACCGCGCGCCAACTGCTCTCGTCGCGGCTGGAGCCGCGATGGCATTCATCGATGATGATCAGATCGAAGAAGTCAGGGCGATAATGACGAAACACTTCCTCGTTGGCGGTGGACAGCGCCTGATAGATGCCGAAGTACATGTCCCGGCTCTGGCTGACATCACCACCAGTGATCTTGTGGCGCGCATCGCCAAACGGCGCGAACATTTTGGCCATCGGGTCGTCGATCAGGATGTTCCGGTCGGCTAGGAAGAGGATCTTCGGCCGTCGGTATTCGCCCGTACGGTTCCACCGACTGTTCCACAGCTTCCAGCAAAGCTGGAAGGCCACGCAGGTCTTGCCGGTGCCAGTCGCCAGGGTGGCAAGCACGCGCTTCTGACCGTGAAGTATGGCCTCAATCACGCGGTTGATGGCGATCTGTTGGTAGTAGCGTGGCACCTTGCCCGAGACCAGATTGAAGGGTTCAAGCAGGTGCGCCGTGGCCGGAGCGGGCAGCGTGGTGGTGGTCGTCAGCCGATTCCAGAGTTCGGCGGGAGTGGCGAAGCGCTTCACCTCGCGCTCTGTGCCGGTGGTGTAGTCGATCTCGATGATGCGGTGACCGTTGGTGGCATAGGCGAACTTCAGACCGAGAATCTCGGCGTAGTCCTTAGCCTGCTGCACACCAGATTCTGCTGGCAGTCCTAGCTCCTTCGCTTCTACGACGGCCAGCGGGTAATCGCGCCGGTAGTACAGCAGGTAGTCCGCACGCTTCTGCTTACCTCGGCGCACGCGCCCGCCGATGACGATGATGCGCCCGTTGGTGAAGGTGCGCTGCTCGCCGATCACGTGGGGAGCACTTCCCCAGCCGGACTCTACCAGCTTGGGTGTGACCAACTCCCGGCAGGTGTCGGCCTCGGTCATGACTTGGGCCGTCGAAGTCATTCAGTTCACCGGATGTGGGCGTCCATGCGACACGTTCTTGGAATTTCGCCAGCTGAGGGGTACCGTTTAGCGTAGACGATACCAGCCGCGGAGAGCATCTCGCAGCCGAATCGATTGAATTTTGGCGGCAGGCGGACTGGACGTTCGCGATACCAAAGCGGCGTCCCAGAATGGCGAACCGGCATCCGAAAGGTGGCGCCGATTCCTCCTTTTCGATCAACCGATCGACACATCAAAGACCGGTTGACCCTGCCCATCTCACGCTAGTGGCCACCCATGTCGGAGCCTCGGAGTTCAAGCTGTTGCCGACGCGGCCGCATGGGGGAAGAGCGCGAACTCCAATGGGATAAGGCCTACTGGAACGAGACATAACCTATCGCGGCGAAGGGGCACGCCGTGCGCTGTCGGTCAACCGCCGGCCGAACCGCCGGGAGATCGCTGATCGAGTGCCCGTGCCGAAGTCCATTCTCGGGCTCGATCAAGCGCGATCTCGACAGCGGATACAGCGACAGCGAAACCCGAACAACTGATATAGCAGCCGCTGCCGTTCGGCATACGAGACCATCGACAGGTCGCGTGGCCAAGCATAGTTCCACGTGATTTCGTCACCAGCGGCAATCGGATGGAATGCTCGGAGTGCCGCGCCGCTAACGCGAGACCGCGGTGCCATCAGCATCGTATTGGGCGCGCATGAGTGCCTCGCGAAGCAGATGGTCGCATAGAGCCCGAACGCGGCAAGCTGGCCAGCCTCGTCGAAGCAAGCCGTCTGGTTGATCGCGATTCGCAAGTACAAGTCCTGAACTTGCAGAGCGTCAGCGCCATAGTCGCGTGCGATTCCGCGCGCAATGCTCTCATCCTCCTTGTCCCAAGCCCGCTCGACCGGTCTGAACCCAGCTTGGGTGAGCCAGGTCATCTTCTCTGCGTCAGCGAGCAGTGCGCGGACCATGGCCCACGTACGATCACGGCCATCCAGCGTGCTCGGCGCGGAGATGACAGGAGCCTCGCTGATGACATCTCGCCCCGGGTTGATGGGGCGAGTGGCAACGAGACGTCGCCCTCCCTCCGCCAATACGTTGACGGCACAACGGGCCTTGCGTGTCGACTGCGTCATAGCGGCGTTCCCATCATTCGAATCCGGTAGACCTCGGCCAGACGACCTGAGCCGCGATTGGTGCGCCCGGCGTTGCGTGAATAAAGAGCCCCGGCGGCAGGAGTGGCTCAGCGCGAAGAGTCCGGAGCGGCAGTGCCTATACGAAGCACAACAACAGCTCTGTGCTGGCT
>JALOOE010000541.1 GCA_025454565.1 Anaerolineae bacterium | reverse complement strand
CGCATCGCCCTACGCGCGGACGCCGGCGGCGAGAGCGCGGTGTGGCTCAACGGCCGGCTGGTTGGCGCCGTAGACCGCCAGCACACCGAGATCACGGTTGCGCTGGTCGGAGAAGCGGGCGCCCGTTATGACATCCTGATCGAAGCCTACGCCGGACACGGGCTGCGCACCGCGGGGAAAGGGCCGGTGGGCTACGGCCGCGAGAGCGTGCCCGAACCGCCGCTCAGCCAGGTCGTCGTCGGCGAAACCACCTTCGGCATCTGGAACGAGCCGGTCTACCAGCTCTGGCTCGATGTGGAGACCCTCCTCCAGACCCGCAATCAGCTCGACCCCGACTCGCTGCGCGTGGCCGAGATTGATGCCGGACTGCGCGACTTCACCCTGATCGCCGACCCGGAATTGCCCCCGGCCGAGTTCCTGGCGACGGTCGAGCAGGCGCGGGCGCGGCTCAAGCCGCTGTTGGCCTGCGTCAACGGCAGCACTGCGCCGACCCTGTTCGCCATCGGCCACTCGCACATCGACGTGGCCTGGCTCTGGCCGCTGCAAGAGACCGAGCGCAAAATGGCGCGCACCATCAGCACGCAGTTGGCGCTAATGGACGAATACCCCGAATTCAAGTTCATCCAGAGCCAGCCGCACCTCTTCTGGATGCTGCAACGACGCTACCCTGCCAAGTACGCGGAGGTCAAGGCGGCGATCCAGGCCGGGAAGATCGTTCCCGAAGGTGGCATGTGGATCGAGGCCGACACCAACGTTTCCGGCGGCGAGGCGCTGATCCGCCAGTTCGTGGCCGGCAAGCGCTTCTTCAAACAGGAGTTCGGCGTCGGTAACGAGCTGATGTGGCTGCCCGATGTCTTCGGCTACTCCGGGGCGATGCCGCAGATCATGCGCGGGTGCGGCATCAAATACTTCGCCACGCAGAAGATCTTCTGGACCTACAACGGCGGCGACCCGTTCCCTTACAACACCTTCACGTGGGAGGGGATTGACGGCTCCGGGGTGTTGGCGCACATCTTCAACGACTACAACAGTCTGACCGACCCGAATGCGCTCAGCCAGCGGTGGAAGCAGCGCGTCCAGAAGGATGGCATCAGCACGATCCTGCTGGCGTTCGGTTACGGCGACGGGGGCGGCGGGCCGACCCGCAATCATCTGGAATTCCTGCGCCGCGCGACCGACCTGGAAGGGCTGCCGAAGGTGAAGATGGCCTCGCCCATCGAGTTCTTCCGGGATCAGGAGCGCCGGGGCATCCCGAAGGAGCGCTACGTCGGTGAGCTCTACTTCCAGGCGCACCGCGGCACCTACACCTCGCAGGCGAAGACCAAGAAGGGCAACCGCAAGTCGGAGTTGGCGTTACGCGAGGCCGAGATGTGGGGTGCGGCCGCGTTGGCGTTGGGCAAGACGGGCGACCGCAAGGGGCGCCCCTACACGTACCCGACGGCAACGCTGGAAGAGGCGTGGCGCACGGTGCTGTTGAATCAGTTCCACGACATCTTGCCTGGCTCCTCGATTCAGCGGGTCTACGAGGAGGCGGAGGCGAGCTACGCCGAAGCGATCAAGCTTGCGAACGGGGCTGCGGGTGAGGCACAGGCGGTCTTTACGCAGGCGGGCGATGCCGTGACGGTGTTCAACTCCCTCTCGTGGCAGCGGCGGGTGTTGGCGCCGCTGCCGCCTAACGCGCCGGCCGCGACCGGCGCGGCCGGTCAGTCGTTGCCCGTGCAGGTCATCGGCGGACAGGCGTGGGCCGAGGTGAGCATACCGGCGTGCGGATGGACGACGGTGAACTGGAAGGCAGAAGGCGAAAGGCAGAAGGCAGAAGCCACCTCGTTGAAAGCCACCGCACAGTCTCTGGAGAACGAATATCTGAAGGTCGAGTTCAACGACCAGGGCGAGATCACGAGTATCTGGGACAAAGAGGCGGGCCGCGAGTTGGCGGCCGGGCCGTGCAACAGCCTTAAGATGTACAAGGATGTGCCGGGTGCGTGGGACGCGTGGGACATTGACAGCATGTACGGGGAGCTGCCGGTCGAGCTGCCAGAGGCCGCGGCAATCACCGTCGCGGCGGCCGGACCGCTGGTCGCCACCCTGCGCGTGGCGCGTAAGCTGCACCACTCGACGATGATCCAGGAGATCAGCCTGCGCCGCGGGTCGCGACGCGTGGACTTCGCCACGACCGTGGATTGGCGGGAGAGCCACAAGATGCTCAAGGTGGCGTTCCCGGTCAACATCCATGCCAACGAGGCGATCCACGAAATCCAGTTCGGCCACATCCGCCGGCCCAACCACACCTCGCGGCCGTTCGACGCCAACCGCTTCGAAGTGTGCAACCACAAGTGGTCGGCACTGGCCGAGGAGAACCGGGGCTGCGCGGTGCTGAACGACTGCAAGTACGGCCTGAACGTGCTGGGTAACTCGATCAACCTGACGCTGCTCAAGTCGGCGCTGGCCCCCGACATGACCGCCGACAAGGGCATCCAGACCTTCATCTACAGCTTCTATGCGTGGAATGGCTCCCTGGCCGACAGCAATGTGGTGCGCGAGGCCTACGAGTTGAACGTGCCGGCCACAACGGTCGCCGGCGCCGGCGGCGAGCAGTCGCTGTTCAGCGTCGATGCGCCGAATATCATCATCGAGACGGTCAAGCCGGCCGAAGATGGCTCGGGTGATGTGATCGTGCGGCTGTATGAGGCCAAGCACATGGCGACACGCGCGACGCTGACCACGGCCCTGGCGCTCAAGCGCGCCGCTGCGACGAACATGCTGGAGGAATTCGAGACCGACTTGCCCTGCCCTTCGGGCAAGATCGCTCTGGAGTTCCGGCCATTCGAGATCAAGACGGTTCGACTAACCTTGTAGAGGCGTCCCATGAAGCCGAAGCCACGGACGCCGTTGATCAATCGCTTCATCGCGACGATTCGACGCCCGTGGCTTCGGGTGGTGCTCAGTTTGGTGCTGGCCCTGATCGCACTCAGCATCGTCTCGCTGTCGGACTTAACAGGTAATGACATACCGTTCGAGAAATGGCGGAGCCTGCTCATCAGCCCGGCCGTGATTGCCTATGTC
>JALOOE010000540.1 GCA_025454565.1 Anaerolineae bacterium | reverse complement strand
TCCCGCCCGTCGTCACAGCCCCGCCTCGCGCCACACCTGGTTGAGCGCCTCGCCGGTGACGCGCACGGCCTCTTCCGGCGACAGCTCGCGCACGCGTTGGCTGAATGGTTCCACCATCACCGGGCCGGTGTAGCCGATGCGGGCGACGGCCGCCAGGAACGCCGGCACGCCGATGACGCCGGTCTCGCCCGGCAGCCCGCGGACGCCATCCAACTGCTTGTCGAGTGACACGCCGGCCGGCGCGTCGTTCACGTGCACGTCCACGATCTCGGCGTCGGTCAGGCGCGCCAGATCGGCCATCGTGCCGCCCGCGGTGTACCAGTGGAAGGCGTCCAGCAGCAACCCGACGTTGCCCGTGCCGATGTCGGCGCAGAACGCCAGCATCCCGTCCATCGTGTGAATGAACTCGTACTTGTGGCCGTCGCGCAGCGTCTTCGGGCCGAGGAACTCCAGGCCGAAGCGGATGCCGTGATCCCGGAGGACTGTCGCGATGCGGCCGAACCGGTCGGCCAGGAACGCGTAGTTGGCGGCGAAGTCCAGCGTATCGTGCCAGCTCGGCACCCAGGTGGTGGTGCGGGTCAGGCCCAACGCCTGGGCCGGCCCACACAGCTCGCGTAGTTCGGCCAGAGCGGCGTCAAATTCGGCCGCTTCCTGCCGGTATTGGATCGGCAGCCCGAAGCCGGCCGCCCGGACGCCCGCGCGGGCCAGGATCTCCTGTGCTCGGGCCGCGCCGAGCTCTGCGACCTCGCGCAGGTTGACGTGCACCGCTTCGAAGCCGTTGCGCGCGGCCAGGTCAGCCGCCGCGGCCAGATCGGCCTTGACGCCGATCGCGCCGGGGGAAAGAGATTTGAACATAGAGAGACTCCTCATAGTGATTTCCAGTGGATGGGACTCAGCGCCCGATTCCGTGCGTCACGATGAAATCATAGCTTTCCCGCAAACACTCAAAGGGATCCTTTTGCCAGCTCTCCTGCTCGGCGAAGCCGTATTTGACGCCCGCCTCCTGGCACGCCCGGAAGATCGGCCCCCATGCGATGCTGCCTTGCCCGGTAGGCATCAGCGCATCGTTGCCGTCTGGTGTGCGGATGCCATCCTTGAAGTGGATCAAGTCATGCCGGCCCGTTACCTTGTGAATCCACACCACTGGATCCAGACCGGCTTTGACCAATTGCCATACGTCCAGCACGAATTGAAGCTCCGGACGGGTGTGCTCCAGCAGCACCTCCAGCGAATTACAGCCGTTGAAGTCGAGCACGTCCACAGCCCTGGGGTGGAAACTCAAGACCTTGCCCTGGCGCTCCAAGACTTGCGAAAGCCGGTTGCATTCCTCCGCAAACGCCAGGCAGCCTTCGTAAGACCGGCAGCGCTTCGGGATGCCGCTGACGCAGACGTTCGCGCTGCCCCACAGATCGTTCATGCGGATGAACCCGTCCAGGTTCGCGGTGACAACGTCATAATAGTCCTGCGTGCCCACGCAGGTCAACGCCGTTTCGTGCAGCGCGTCGCGGACGAACTCTGCCGGGACAGCGGGTGAAATCCACTGCACCTGAATGATGCGGTACCCGATTCGGCTGACCTTGCGAAAGGATGCAAGCACGTCTTCGGGGGTTTGGAGGTACTCGCGCACACTGGAGATCTGGATGCCAATACGGGTCATTGCGATTTACCTCACGCACACAAATCCTCGATCAGCTCACGCGTGAGCTTGACCGCTCGGTCCGATGTCGTCGATCATCGGCTCTCAAGCGATCAGAATGCGCTGCAATTCCGCAGCCTCAGCCTGCATCGCCGGGGTGTCCGGCTCGCCGGCGCGGCGACGCGCCAGTAGGCGGTTCAGTCGCGCATGTATCTCGCCGGTGAGAGGGTATTTTCTGGCGAAGAACATCGAAAGCAATACCAGCACGAGCGGCAAGACGACGAAGATCGTTCGTAGCACGAGCAGGAAACCATCCGACTGCGGCTGCTCGATCAGCTTGGCCGCGCCGTCGACGGTCTGCTCGACGGGTCGCACGTAGCCGGCCAGGCCGATAGTGAGCGAGACGCCGAAGATCGCCAGGGCGGAGCTGAACTTGCGACAGAGCGAGATGAGCGCGCCATAGACACCTTCGCGGCGCTCGCCGCTGTGCAGCTCATCCACGTCCGGGATGTCCGGGAAAATGGCGTAGATCATCACGACGATGCCGCCTGTGCCAAAGCCTACGGCCGCCGCAAAAACGTAGGGCGCGAGGAACGGGCTGTTGGGCCCCAAGAGAAAGCTCGTCAGCATGGTGACAAGCCAGACTGCGCCGCCGGCCATGAAAGCGGCTCGTTTGCTGGTGCGTTTGCTCAGCAGCACGTAGACCGGCAGCGAAATGACTTGAAAGATCAGCAGCGTTCCTGCGACGTAGTTCGCCTCAGCGCCCCGCAACATGTGGTACCGCATGAAGAAGACCACGATGCTGCTCACCGCGTCCATCGCCACGAACGCGAACAGGTACATCAGCAGCGCCAGGACGAACGTGCGCGCCCGGAATGGATCGATGAGGGTGGCGCGCAGGTTGAGCGGCTCAGGCGGTTTCTGGAACTCCTTGCGCTCGCGCACCGCGATGATCGTCGCGATCATCGGCAGCGCGAAGATGGCGCCGAAGACCAACCCCATCGCGATGTACCCCTGGCGGACATCGGGAAACGCCTTCACGATCTCCAGCGGCAGCAGCGCAGCGAGGATCGAGGACACCGTCGAGAAGAAGATGCGGAACGAGCTGAGCGAAGTGCGCTCGTTGTAATCCAGCGTCATCTCCGCCTGGAGCGCGTTGTAGTTGAGCATCACCAGGCTGACCACCGTCGAATAGCAGAGGTAGGTAGCGATCACAAAGATGAAGCGGTAGGTCTCGTCGGCGAAGTTGACGGGGTAGAACAAACCGAAAAAGGTCAGGAAGATCAGCGGGATGCCCGCCAGCAGATACGGTCGCCGCCGGCCCAACGCGGTGCGGGTCCGATCCGAAAGCACCCCCTCGAAGGGATCGGTGATCGCGTCATACACCTTGCTCAGCAGGATGACCGTGCCCGCCAGCGCGGGCGCCAG
>JALOOE010000539.1 GCA_025454565.1 Anaerolineae bacterium | reverse complement strand
CCAGTTGGAGTTCTTCTCGTTGCGGAAGGGGGTCATGGCGCCGTCGGGCCAGGTGTTCATGTGCGGGCCGTTGTCGGTCGAGTACATGACGATGGTGTCGTCGGCGATGCCCAATTCATCCAGCAGATCCAGCATTTGGCCCACGTGTTTGTCGTGCTCCACCATCACGTCGTGGTAGAAGGACTGCCAGCGCCCGGCCTGGCCCAGGACGTGCTCCGGCGGGTGGACGCGGAAGTGCATCCAGGTGGTGTTGAACCAGACGAAGAACGGCTGTTCGTCGGCGTGGGCGCGCTTGATGAAGTCTTGCGCCGCGGCCACGAACTCGGTGTCAGCACTCTCCATGCGCTTCTTGGTGAGTGGGCCGGTGTCCTCGATCTTCTGCTTGCCGACACGACCCCAGCGCGGGTGCTCGGTCGGATCATCTTCTTCTGTGGCCCAGGAATGCATGACGCCCCGCGGGCCAAAGATCTTCTTGAAGTTGGGGAAGTCTGCTTCCGGTGGATAATCCACGTTCTCCGGCTCCTCCTCTGCGTTCAGGTGGTAGAGGTTCCCGAAGAACTCGTCGAAGCCGTGGGCGGTAGGGAGGTACTTGTTCTTATCGCCGAAGTGGTTCTTGCCGAACTGGCCGGTGGCGTAGCCCAGTGGCTTGAGCAACTCGGCGATGGTGGCGTCTTCCGCCTGCAAGCCGATATCCGCACCGGGCATCCCGACCTTGGTCAGGCCGGTGCGGTAGGGATTCTGTCCGGTGATGAAGGCCGCGCGGCCGGCGGTGCAGCTCTGCTGGCCGTACGAATCGGTGAAGCGCATCCCCTCATCGGCGATGCGGTCGATGTTGGGGGTGCGGTAGCCCATCAGCCCATCGCTGTAGCAGCTCAGGTTGGTGATGCCGATGTCGTCCCCCCAGATGATGAGGATGTTCGGTTTTCCGTTTGGCATGATGGTCACTCCTTGTGAGCAAATGGTGGATTACAGGTCCGGTTGAACAAGCAAGTTGGACGATTCACTCTCTGGCAGCCCATTCGGTTCGGTCTGCAGCGGATCGGGCTTGCGGAGAGGGCAATCTGCTGATGCCGGGGCTGGGTTGCGCCCGCGCATGACACTGTTTGAGCTTGCGTCCGCTGCCGCAGGGACAGGGATCGTTGCGCTGGACGCCGGCGAAGGCGCGTTCCAGAACCGCCATCACCTCTCTCGCCTCGTGGCCGCGCCGGAGCAGGCCGACCATGAGCTTCATGGGGAAATCTACATGCTGGAAGAACGTTTTGAGCCCGGCGCACAGGTAGTTAAGGCCGGGCTCGCCATCCGGCGTCGCGCTGAATCGATTCTTCGGGCACTCGCCGTGACAGGCAAAGCGCACGTCGCACTGGAGGCAGTATCTTGGCAGCGTGTCGCGTTTGTCCAGGCCGAACTTGATCTGCCGGGGCGCAGCCACCAACTCGATCATATGGTGTTCCCGGATGTTGCCCAGGAAATAGTCAGGCTCCACGAAATGGTCGCACGAATACAGATCACCATTATGCTCGATAGCCAGCCCGGCGCCGCACGTCTCGTTGAAGACGCACATCCCCGAAGCGCCCATGCCCAGCCAGTTGCGCAGCGTTGCCTCGAAGGTCTGCACATAGATGCGTCCGACGTCGTGGCGCACCCACTCGTCGAAAATGGCGCTCAGGAAACGGCCGAATTGCTCCGGCAGCACCGACCGCTCAGAGACCGTACCCCCTTCCTGATAGAGCGTCAGGCCGTCCGCGTTGATGCGCTCCACCACCGGGATGAACTGCATCCAGTCGGTCCTGGCCTCGTCGCGCAGGAAGCGATAGACCTCCAGCGGATAGTCACCGTTCACCCGATTGACGGTCGTGAGGATATTGTACTCGACGCCATGCTTCTGAAGCAAGCGTAGACCACGCATCACCTTGTCGAAAGTCGGCTTGCCGCCCTTGTCTACGCGGTACACATCGTGGAGTGGTTGCGGCCCGTCGATGCTGATGCCGATGAGGAAACCGTGTTCCTTGAAGAAAGCCGCCCACTCATCGTCCAGCAGCGTGCCGTTGGTCTGCATGGTGTGCAGGGTGTTCATGCCGGGCCGCCGGTACTTCTCGACCAGGGTCATGGTGCGCCGGAAGAAATCCAGCCCCATCAGGGTCGGCTCGCCCCCCTGCCAGGCGATATTGACGCTATCCGTCTGGTGCGACTCGATGAGCTGGCGGATATATTGTTCCAGCACATCGTCGCTCATGCGGAATTTGCTGCCGGGATAGAGGGCCTCTTTGTCCAGGAAGAAGCAATAGGCGCAGTCCAGGTTGCAGATTGCACCGGTGGGTTTGGCTAACAGATGAAAGGCAGGTGGCGCACCGACGGGTCGTGTGAGCGGCGCCGCCGGACGGGATGTGGTCATGGTATCCATCGCATCATATGCATGGGCCTGCTCGATTCTGCTTCATCACGCTTTACGCTGGCATACATACTGCGCTAGATCGAGCCGATGGGGTGAACGAGTTTCAGATCCCTCATCGTCACATCGCGGGGCTGGCAGCGCGGGAAGCGCTGCCAGCCTTCTTCCTGCCGATTATTGCCGCGCCAAAATGCGTCGCATCTCGGCTTCCCTATCTGCGATCACATCGCCGCTGACATCGAACGTCACGCTGTGGATCGTGCCGGTGAATTCGAAGGGCGTCTCGTAGAACGGCGCGACCGGCGCACCGGGGTCAGCGCCGACAGTGATCCCCCCTGTCAGTCCCAGGCTGAACGGCGTCGTGTGGGGGAAATCGGTCTGACCGACGAGTTGGCCGTCGATGTAAAGCTGCGCGCGGCCGGGCGTACCCTTGCCATTAGCAAAGTCCGGCTTGCCGGTCACTTCGAACTCGAAGCGCAGTTCGTGATGTCCGGCCGGGACCGGGACGATGCTCGCCACATGCAGGTAATCGCGGGCCACATAGTTCTGAACGTACTGCAGCTTGTTGTCCTGTACATACAACGCATACCCGCCGTCCACGCCGCCAAAAGAGACCAGGGTGCCTTCCGCGCCACCGGCGGGAATCTCCACATCGGCGGTGATGCTGTGCGTGCGG
>JALOOE010000538.1 GCA_025454565.1 Anaerolineae bacterium | reverse complement strand
TCTAGGGCGTCAGCGCCGTGGAGTCGTAGTTCGGGCCATCGTCGATGGGCGGCCGGCCCACGTTGTGCGGCACACCTACCTGCACCGTGCCATCGCAGGTCAGGCCGTAAGGATCGGTCGCAGTGAACGTGAGCGTATATACCCGGCCGTTGCCCGGCACTTTGGCGGTGCCGGCGCGTTCGGCGCGCAGTTGGACCGTGCCTTCGCCTACGCCCATGCCGTCGGGCGTGTACCGGCCGTCGCCGTAGGTGTCGACCGGTTCGTCCTGCCGGATGCTGGTGAAGAGGATCGTCACGGCGTCGCCGTCGGGATCTGTGACGCCGCCGACGCTGACCGGAACCCACTTATGGTTCGGCGGCCAAAGCATCGAGACGCTGGGGGCGGCGTTGCCGCAATCCGGCGGGCGATTGGCCAGAATGGTCAGGTCATAGAGGATCGGGCTTTCCCCGGTGCTGGCGCGGTTGAACTGCACCCGGACCCGCAGGTACTGGCCATCGGGCACGCTCAGGTCTGCACCATCGGTCACTGATTCCTCGGCCGAGAAGGTCACACCGTCCGTGCTGCTGGCCGCGTACACCTGCAGCGAGCTGTCGCCCGGCGTGTCTGCGTTCCACGTCACGAGGCCCCAGATCGCATCGAGAATGCCGCTGTCGTGGACGACCGTCCAGGTTCCTGTGTTGGGCGGCGCGATCAGGGTGCTGCCTGTCATGTCGCTGTAGTTATAGGGGCCGGCGCCGGGGCCGAGACTCACGGTCATATCGACGCCGTTCGTCGCCGGATCGATGCGCATGGCATTGTCGCTGCCGAGATTGGTCACCCACACCTTCCCGGCGCGATCCACTGCCACGCCGGTTGGCTGGTTGCCGACGGGAACGGTGGCCTGGAGCACGCCGTTGTTGTCCAGCCGGCTCACGTCATTGCTGTAGCTGTTGGCGATCCAGATGTGGTTGTCGCTGGCTGTGACCACCACGCCGCGCGAGGCGGACCCACCGGTCAAGACAGGGAAGCCTGGCTGGATCGCGCCAGCCGGGCTGATCTTCGCTACGGTGTTATTCCCCCACATGGCGTTCCAGATGTAGCCGTTGACGTCGATACCGAGGCCGTAGGACTGCGCTACGCTAATGCATGTCCCGGTGTTGGTTGCCAGGTCATAGCGTAGCAGTTGATTCTGGCTGATGGCAGCCGACCACAGCACGTTACTGCCGTCGATCAATCCTCCGTAGCCGCCGCAATCCGGTGCGAAGGAGGCCATGATCGCGCCGGTGACGCCGTTCAGCTTGTGGAAGGTGGTGGGGAAGTACGGATAGCCGCCCACCCAGACGTTGTTGCTGCCGTCCACCGACACGTGCCGGGCGTTGGGCGCGTTGGGCAGCCGCTGATAGACCAGGATGCACTCGTCTTCGGCTGTGGTTACGCCGCCGCCATCGTCGGCTCCGCCGATGTTGGGCCATGGCTTGATGTCGCCCAGGCCAGTGGAGGTGTCGATGTCGCCGTCGCCGTTGCGGTCCACGCACTGGCCGTTCTCGAGCAAGCCGATCTTGAGCGCCGAACCGCTGTTCCCTGCGCTCTCGTCGCGATTGGCGGTCCACACGTTGCCGTTGCCGTCCACCGTGGTGCGCGAGGGATTGCGGGCGCGGCCATCGGGCGCAGACAGGTATTCGCCCAGAATCGCGCCGTTTTGGGTGTCGATCCTGACGACGGTGCCGCGCGCCGAGGCAGCGACCCAAATGAAGTCGAAGGGTGTTGCCTCGCTGTCGAGCTGCAGTTGATTGTTGTCAGGAGCGTTGTGGTTGACGTTGACCAGGGTCCCCTGGTCGAAGTCGGCGTCCAGCGTGTAGACGCCGGGATTGCCGGCGGCGGCTGAGGCGTTCAGCCCGCCAGCCGCCAGCATCAGAGCAAGGGCGAGGATGGTCGCCTTGCCCACCATACGGTTGGTGTAGAACGCGTTCATGGTCTGCTCCCTTTTCGCGTTAAGTATTCCCGAAGCCATCCGGCTCCGGACAAGACAGACCACAGCTTATCAGACAGGTGGCTACAAAATGGCTACAGCCGCAAAATAAGAGCAGTGTTTGCCCGTGATTCGATCCGGCGCAGGACGGCCGTCGCCACCCAGTACTCCCCGTCGGCCATCAGTTGGCCACTGTCATCCCCCGTTTGGTCGGGAGGCAGGCCCTGCTCGCAGGGCGGCGCGCCGTGCAGGGATTTCAGCAGGGATACCAGCCGCAAAATCTGGCAATTCCAATGTTGTTGCTCCCGAACAACCCACAGCTCATATTCCGGGCAGCGTGGCGTCGAGAACCCCTCCAGGAACGGCCCCCGGATCAGGTCGAGGGCGCGCCAGCACAGATCAATGTCCAGGGCGGTTCTGTTGGCGCGACACAGCTCATGAAGCCACACTGTGTCGCACCAGGCTCGGTCCTTGTTCAACTGAACTGCCTCCCCTGAGGAGAGGATCAGGTGTGGGATTGGCACTGCCAGCCGCAGATGCGTTAGCAGGTGAGTGAGACAGCGGCGCGCGATCGCATCGGGCGTGTCCGGCCAGAACAGGAAACACAATTGGTCGCGAGACACCGGCTCCTGGCGCGCCGCCAGGCGGAAGAGGAGGGCGCGCACCTGCCGCCTTGAGATGCAGACAGCCTCGCCGCCCCACAACACCTCAGGGGCGCCCAACATCTGGATGCGCAAGGTCTGAACCCCATCACCTTCGTGGATATCATGCTCGCTAACCACCATCGCAGTACCCCAGGCTTTCCTCGATCGCGTCGAGCAACCCTAACACACAGGCAACAGGTCGTGGCCGGTTCCGCGAGCTGGCTTGAACCAGCATCTCCCACAGGAACACGGTCAATCTCATCCGATCATTCTGGACTCTATTCTATCACGTCTGAAGCGCGAATTCAACTACTTATCGGCAGTGTGCGCAAAGGGATTTTTCGCTGATTTGCAGTAGTCAGAATCATCGTGCCTTGAAGGATCGCCAGGCGCTCCGTCGGCTTAGATGCGAGTCAGCCGCCTGAGCCGGGCGGGACGCCCTGGTGATCGTGTAATGCACGGTGCAACTGACCA
>JALOOE010000537.1 GCA_025454565.1 Anaerolineae bacterium | reverse complement strand
CGTCGCCGACCTGTCTCTGGAAGCCAACAAGGGCAAGCCGCAACTGGTCGTGAAGGTCAACCGCGAAGAAGCCGCGCGTTTCGGGATCAACGCTGACGAAATTCTGGAGGTGGTGCAGGCCGGAATCGGCGGTATGGCTGTCAGCACGCTCATTGATGGCGTACGTCGCTTCGACATTCAGGTGCGTCTCGATGCAGCCTTCCGCGATACGCCGCAGGCAATCGGTAATATCCCGGTGCGCACCTCATCCGGCGCCATGGTCCCGCTCTCGCGCGTGGCGACGGTGGAGATGGACGAGGGCTATACCTTCGTGCGCCGCGAGCAATTGAGTCGCTATGCTGTCTTGCAGATGAACGTGAGAGGCCGCGACGTGGACGGTTTCGTCCAGGAAGCGGACGAGAAAATTCGGAGTCAGCTGAAGCTTCCCGAAGGCTACTGGATTGAATGGGGCGGGGCTTTCGAGAATCAGCAGCGGGCGATGGCGCGACTCGCGCTTATCGTACCGCTCACCATTGGACTCATCTTTGTCCTGCTGTACACCGCCTTCAACTCGCTGACCCTCGCCACGCTCATTATTGCCAACGTGCCCTTCGCGGCAATTGGCGGGGTCTTCGGACTGGCGATAACCGGCCAGTACGTCTCGGTGCCCTCTGCGATTGGCTTCATCGCCGTGTTCGGGGTAGCCATGTTGAACGGTATCGTACTGGTGTCATTTCTCAACGACCAGCGCGGCCAGGGCCTGTCGATCCGTGACGCGGTACGCCAGGGGACGGCGCTACGCCTGAGGCCCGTACTGATGACCGCCTCGGTGGCCATCCTCGGCCTCATCCCGATGTTGCTTTCGCAGGGCGTTGGCGCGGAAACACAACGGCCTTTGGCGACAGTCGTCGTCGGTGGCCTGCTCACCTCGACGGCCCTGACGCTGCTCCTGCTGCCGCTCATGTACGAGTGGGTCGAGACGCGCCGCGAGCGTCGCACCAGAACTTCACAGTGAAAGGAACAAAGATGAATACGGTGTTCGCTATCGTCGGTCTGGCCGCGCTGACGCTTACCGGTTGCGCAGGGCATACGCACGCGCTTGCGCCGGCAAGTGGAAACCCGAGCGTCACGGTTGGCACCTTCAGTCACGAGGGGCGCGGGGCGCCGGCAATGCTCCTGGAGGTCGAGGGGCGGCGTTTCACCGCCCAGGGCTTCGCGATACGCCGCGACGTGAACCTTTCGGTCTCGCGACAGCACAATAGTCGCGGCTGGCGTCCCATCTGGATACCGCCTGGAAGCGATACCGAACACTACGACTACTCGGCCAATCCGGAATTGCACGCCGCGGATGGCGCGGTGCTGCGATGCACCCTGACCTGGCCCGCTCGGCAAGCGCCTGCAGGCTATTGCGAGATGGATGAAGGGACGCGTATCGCTGTCCGCTTTGAGTAAGCGAATCGGCAATCATGAAAAATCCAAAGGAGAACTGACGTGAAGGAAATCAAGGCATTCATCCGGCAGCACCGCATCGCCAACGTGCTTCAGGCGCTGCGCGATCTGAAGGTTGCCGACATCAGCTATCACAACATCACGGTCTCCCAAGTGCAGCGGCCCTTGGCGAGTGAGGACCCAGCGCAGCAGCACTACTCCCTGGATCTTGCCGAAGCCGTCGTCTCCGAATACAAACTGGACCTCGTATGTGCCGATGAAGTGGTCGACGAGCTGATTGCCGCTATCACGACAGCGGCGCATACGGGTCTGCCAGACGCCGGCTGGATCTTTGTGAGCGAGGTGACGAAGGCAATTGAAATTCGCTGAAAGCCCGTCCAACTTGCAGCTTTCCGAAGCTTCACCCTCAAGCCGGACGTATGATGGCCAGATGGAAATTATGATAACGATCGGGGTAACGGCCAGTGGCCACAGATTGCGACTCACGAACAAGAGCGCGGCCAATGCTCCGCCCGCGCTCACGCAGGCCGACATGGTGGTGATGAACGACGACCTGCGTCTGCAGAGAACGGCGAAGGGCGTGTCATGACCGGACCAGCATCACCACGGATCGAGGCCTTCGAGGCCAAGATAGCCGTGTCGGCGCGGCACCGGCTTGCCGGCTACCCCCGGCGTGCGTTCGCTGCCCTGGAGCGGGCACCTGCGCGTGCATGGGTGGATGCTTCGGGTCGGCTGGGCATGCACTGGCCTGCGTTCAACCTGGCGGACATCTTCATCGTCGGCAGCGCGGCGCTGCTGGTGCTGGCGGCGTTCAGGCCGGGCGCAAACGGGCAACGAACCGGACAAGAGAGTACTGGATGATGAGCATTGCTGTTTCGAATCGTCGACTTGCGCGCATCGCCGCGGCCTTGTTGATATTGGGTGCGGCGTCAGCCATCCATGCGCAGGTGCGGGTCGACGGGGCCTGGGCGCGTGCGACCGTGCCGAGCCAGTCGGCCACGGGCGCCTTTATGCGCCTGACCGCCGACAAAGATGTCGTTCTCACCGGCGTCAGCTCGCCGGTCGCCCGTGTCGTCGAAGTGCACGAGATGTCGATGGACAAGGACATCATGCGCATGCGCGCAGTCGATCAACTTCCCTTGAAGGCCGGCCAGACGAACGAGCTGAAGTCCGGTGGACTGCACATCATGATGATGGGGCTGAAGAAGCAGATCAAGGTGGGGGAGGTCGTGCCCTTGACGCTCTCGTTCAAGGCGGCCGACGGCCGCGTGTCGACGGTCGAAGCGAATGCAATGGCCAGTTTCGCCCCGCCCGAACGATGAGCACAGCACAGTCGGTGGGGCCGCGCCACGGCGGCCGGTATGCCACGTTCTGGACACCGCTGTTCCTGGCCTGGCTGCTGGCGTTGTTGGCCACGGCCGGCGCACTGTTCCTGGGCGAGGTTATGGGCAATACACCCTGCGTTCTGTGCTGGTATCAGCGCATCGCGATGTTTCCGCTGGTGCTGGTGCTGGGCATGGGCTTGTTCACCTCGGACCCTCGCTGTGCGCGCTACGCCTTGCCACTGGCCGCGGTGGGATGGGGCATCGCTGCCTACCACCTGATGGTTTTCTGGGGCGTGGTGTCCGAGGGCCTCGTGCCCTG